>JASLDA010000446.1 GCA_030151745.1 Chitinophagaceae bacterium
TAGGTATGCGGGGCCGGGTTCAGGCCGGTGGCCGTCGCGCCGTCGCCGTAGGACCATTGAGCCGTGATCACGTATGGCGGCGCGGAAACGGTGCTGGACGTATTGGTGGTAGTCAGCACATTGGAGCTTACCGCCGTATTGAAGGAGGCGGAGAGGCTGGCGCAGTTAAGCGGAGCGGGCGGGATGCTGACGTAAATGGTGCGCGTGTTCGTGTAGCTGCAGGCCGGGCTGGTTCGGGTCGCGGTCAGCGTTATGGTGTAAAACCCGGCAGTCGCGTAGGTATGGGAGGGCGTTGCGCCTGTAGCCGTCGCGCCGTCGCCGAAAGCCCAGCTGTAGCTCATGCCGGCATTGCCCGAGGGGGTGTTCGCGGCAAAACTGCGGGAAGCTCCGGTGCCGGAGATGGCCATCGTAGTACCGCAGCTGGGATATGCCACGGGGATCGTCAGGCCGACCGTATCCGTGCAGATCAGCGAGCTCGACACGGAGTCGTAGCTGAAAATGCGCACCCCTACGGTATATAGCCCCGGCGTCGGATACACGTGATCGGGGATCGTAACGGTCCCGGAGCCAAAGCTTCCGTCGCCGTAGTCGACCGTAAGGTTTTTTATCTGTCCGGCAAACGGCAAGCCGTATGACGAGGTATTATTGAATGAATAATTCAACAAGTTATTACCCTGCGCATTAGGGGTTGCTGTAAAGGAAGCGACGCATTGAGCGCCGGCGTAACCGGCCGAGCAGAAGGCGGCGATGAAGAAGAGTAGAAGCTTTCTCATAATCGCAGAAGTGAGGAGTTCGCTGATATTTATTGTACCAATGACGCCCCGGGAATCGGATATGTTAGGAGTTCGCGAAAAAAAATCCCTGCAATATAATACTTGCAGGGATTTAATGGAAGCGGGTGCTGCCAATCGCTTCAATTACAGGTTGCCGCGCAGGGCCTGCTCGCGCTCGATGCTCTCGAACAGGGCCTTGAAGTTGCCGGCGCCAAAGCTCTTGGCGCCCTTGCGCTGGATAATTTCAAAAAACAGGGTCGGGCGGTCTTCCACCGGCTTGGTGAAGATCTGCAGCAGGTAGCCTTCCTCGTCGCGGTCTACGAGGATACCCAGCTCCTGCAGCGGGCGCACCTCTTCGTCGATCCGGCCGACGCGGTCGATCAGGTCGGTATAGTACGCATTCGGCGGTGCGGGCAGGAATTCCACGCCGCGGGCCTTCAGCGCCTTTACGGTCTTCACGATGTCCTTGGTGGCAACCGCGATGTGCTGCACCCCCTCGCCTTCGTAAAACTCGAGATATTCCTCGATCTGGCTCTTCTTCTTGCCTTCCGCCGGCTCGTTGATCGGGAACTTCACATAGCCGTTGCCGTTGCTCATTACCTTGCTCATCAGCGCCGAATACTCGGTGTTGATCTGCTTGTCGTCGAAGCTGAGGATATTGGCGAAGCCCATTACGTCCTCGTACCACTTCACGGTCTCGTTCATGCGGTTCCAGCCCACGTTGCCCACGCAGTGGTCTACATACAGCAGCCCGGTTTCCTCCGGGTTATAGTCGCTCTTGGCGGCCACGTAGCCGGGCATGAACGGGCCGGTATAGTCCTTCCGCTCGATGAACATGTGAACGGTTTCGCCGTAGGTATAGATACCGCTCATCACCACCTTGCCGAACTCATCCTCGATCGTGGTGGGCTCCAGGTAAGGCTTGCCGCCGCGGCGGGTGGTCTCTTCAAATGAAAGCGTGGCGTCATCTACCCACAGGGCAAGAATCTTCACGCCGTCACCATGCTTGCGGATATGCTCCGAGATCGGGGAATCGCTCTTCAGCGGCGTAGTCAGCACCAGCCGGATCTTGCCCTGCTGGATCACATAGCTGGCCCGGTCGCGAAGGCCGGTTTCGGGACCTGCATATGCTACGGTCTGGAAGCCGAAGGCCTTCTTGTAGTAGTGCGAAGCCTGCTTGGCGTTGCCGACATACAGTTCGAGGTAATCCGTTCCGTTGATCGGAAGGAAATCCGTCTCCTTGCGGGCCTCAAGCTCGCGTGCGATAGTCGCGTCCATATGGATGTACTTGATTTAGTATTGCGAAGTTACACGAATGGGCCTCCCGAAACGCCCAGGAAATCGACAGAATGCAGCTTGTACCGGTATCCTCTCCGATAGTTCAATGTTCTGGCCGGTAATGCCCTGCAGGCTCAGGCTGCTTCCCGGAATATCATCCGGGGAAAGCCGGCGGTTCGTATTGCAGGTCCCGCGGCGGGCTATCCGGCCTGCACGCCTGCCTGGGGCAATGCAGCGGCCAGGCTCCTCCAGCTCTCAAGCTCGGGAGTGCCGGGCTTGCGGCTTCCGAAGAACTGGATGATCATGTTCCCGGCAGCGTCGTATGCCTCGACGGAATGGACATCACCGTCGGTTGAGGGCTTGCGCACCAGGAAGACGGATGAAACGGCATCCTGACGGAGGTGCAGGCTGAACTCCGGGTCGAGCACATTGAACCAGGGGCCGGTGGCGAGCAGCTTCCCGACCCGGCCGGTATGAATCTGTATGCAGCCGCGGTTCGCTACAAATATCATAAGCGGCACTGCGGCAGCGGCGGCAGCTTCGAGCATGCGGACGGTCGATTCCACGGCCAGCTCCTGCACGAAGCCTTCGGGCGCGAGACGCATGGCCTGGTGCCGCGAAACGCCGAATGTCCGCAGCATGGCGAAGAACTGATGGCTGTCGCTCATGCCCCGCCAGGCCTCCCCGAAGCCGGCGGCGTCGATCGCCGCGTCGGGCTGCCCGGGAGCCGGCGCGGCGTAGGCTTCCGTCGCCAGCAGCGCCTCCGCCTGCTCTGCCCGGTACCTGGCCGTCAATGCATTGAACGCCGCGGCATCGCTTTCCTCCGTCAGATAAATCTTGTGGACGGCCTCGCCGCTCTTGTCGAAGAACTGCAGGCTCCTGCGCTCCCCCTCGGTGACGGCGAATCCGAATGCCCAGTGAGCCATGAACAGGCGCAGGTCGATATCCGGGTTCAGGGCCAGGCCGACCGGCCCCTCGAAGGAGATGTTCTCGTAGACCCCGTGACGCTCGTGCACGGCGTGATCATTGCGGGTCAGGCCCATTACGGGGCCGAGCGTATAGGCTTCGAGCAGCAAGGCCTTGAACGCAGGCTGCAGCGGGATCGCGGTTTTGCCGCTGCCCAGCGCTACAAGCTGTGCTTCGCTGGTTCCGATCGCGGCCGCGAGCTCGCGGATACGCATCCCGGGATTCGCCGCACGAGCCTCGGCATAGGCGGCTTTGAGTTGTTCGATATTCATATCGGGCATGTTTGAAAATTCAATGAAAAGTGACCTGCCGCGCCGGCCGCCGGCAAGAGGACACACGCAGGGGCTTGCTCACAGCCGGCGGCAATGCCCCAGGCCGGCAACCGGACCGCTAAGGCTTTGGACGGGAAGGCCGTTGCAGCGGAAAAGCTCCATAGCCATGCCGCGGGCCGCGCCCGGAAATGAAAAGATCTTGCAACCCGGGATCCTTGCCGGGTCGTTTAAACTGAAAGAGTAAGCATCAATCGGCCGTAAAAGTATCCTCACGGCCATGCGCAGGTTTTCAGAATCGGTAAAACGTTTTTCCTGAATTGGAAATTCCGCTCCTCGGTTCAGCCCGGGGAGCGCTTGTGTTTCAGGCAGGTATCGTGCGGCTGATTCAGCCGCCCCTGATCGCTGCAGCGCTGGGCTTCCGCAACCCGGCTCAGGCGGCCGCCGATCGTCATCACATAACTGCTATGACATACAGGCGAAAGAAGCTAATTCCCTAAAGATGTGAGTGGTATAACCAGGATAATGCCGCAAACTTGCAGAGCGTTCATGCCGTGCCGAAACCACGGATGCCCGCACAGCGACCGTAGCCCCGGAAGATCCGGCCTGCACTACCTCTGCACCCGGCGTCTCAGCCCCTTCACCCCTATATGGCTACTGAAAACATGTACTTTCCCCTGCAACCCGGCAACAGCTGGACTTACCGGATGGCTAACGGCGCGACTTTCACCAATACCGTGGACCGCCGGGAAGCGGACGGCAGCTTCCGGCTCAGGAGCACTGCGCTCGATTCCGAAGTGGTGATGTACTACGACGGGGATCAGTACCGCACCGACAGCTTCCAGCCGGGCAAGCTCCAGGTCATCCTGCGCGAGAACCTGAAAACCGGCGACACCTGGGATATCGACTTCGAATCCCAGGGCCTGCACAATATCCTGTGCATGAAAGTGAAGGATATCC
Organism: Chitinophagaceae bacterium; assembly: GCA_030151745.1. Taxonomy (GTDB): domain Bacteria; phylum Bacteroidota; class Bacteroidia; order Chitinophagales; family Chitinophagaceae; genus UBA1952. The sequence goes on from JASLDA010000446.1 coordinate 4,247, forward strand.
GCGATACGTTGGAAGTGGAAGGGATCGAATACAGCCATGTAGTACTGCTGGAAGGCGAAAGCAAGCTGGTGGTCGAGTCCGAGATCCTGCGTGTCGATTTCTACACGCAGTATTACTATGCAAAAGATGTGGGATTGATCTTGACCACGTCGTCCCGCGGCGATTATATGCCGCTGATAAACTACAGGCTGGCCCTAGTATGAGCCGCCGAAACTCAAACAAATAAATGCAACAATCATGTGCGAGCACCTGGATCCCGTTGAAAGCTATCTGATACGTCTTGGCCGTAAGTCGAAGGCGCTCAGTCAGGCAAGTATCGCCGAGGCCCGGAACGAGATGCTGTACAATTGCGTACTTGACCCTGAAGCTCTTATAACGAGGTTCGCGCTGCCGGAATACGTGGAAGCCTTCGAGGCCCTGGACACGCCCGCGGGCGAGGAATCCGGGCTGATCTGCCATGTCTGCCATGAGGCCATCGCCGGTGCCCATCCTTACGGCCGCTATGCCGAGGGCCTGCCGCTGATCGGATAGGCCGGGGCTGCCTGGTGCAGTTTTTTAGCCGGTCGGGATACGCTTCTCCCATGGATCCCAAGAAAGCATATACGCTGATCGTTCAGAAACTTGAGCTCTGGCTTCGCGAGTTTATCCGGCTGCTGCCCAATATCCTGCTTGCGGCCTTGGTTCTTACGGCCGGATATTTCCTTTCCCGCTGGATACGGAAGATCGCGACCGCCATCCTGAAGCGCTTTACAAGCAATCCCAGCCTGCTCAATCTCTTCGCTTCGGTCATCTATGTCCTGGCCCTGGCGATCACTTTTTTCAGCACGCTGAGCATCCTCAAGCTGGACAAGGCCGTGACATCCATCCTGGCCGGTGCCGGCATCATCGGCCTGGCGCTCGCTTTTGCCTTTCAGGACATCGCGTCCAACTTCGTTTCAGGCATCTTCATTTCGTTCCGGCACCCCATCCGTGTCGGCCATATCGTGAAGCTGAAGGATTTTATCGGCCGCGTCGAAGAAATCAATCTTCGCGATACTATGCTGCGCACCTTCCAGGGCCAGATCGTCATCATCCCCAACCGCGACGTGTTTCAGAACCCGATCGAGAACTACTCGCTGCTGGGCAAACGCCGCTACGATCTGCCCGTGCACGTAGCCGCGGGTACCGACCTCACGCAGCTCCGGCAGGTCACTATGGACGCGCTGAAAGATATCGAACATTTAACGGGAGACGAGCCTGCATTCTCCTTCGACGAGCTGAGCGCCAACAGCGTTCGGTTTACCTTGCGGCTCTGGGTGGACACCCCCGATCAAGCCGAATACCTCCGGGCCGGCAGCGATGCGATAGAGCGCATCCTGGATGCCTATGCCGCCGCCGGGATCAAACTGGCGGGATGATCGCTCCGATAAACAAACACGATGACCACAGAACACAAGATCGAGAACATTGAAATCTCCCTGCTGAGCATTGCCGACTACGAAGAGCTGAAAGCGGTGATGATCAGCTCCTATTCGACGATGCCGGGAGCTTACTGGCGCGAGCACCAGATCAGCCGGCTGATAGAGAAATTCCCTGAAGGGCAGGTAGTGATCCGCGTCAACGGGCAAATCGCCGGCTGCGCGCTGTCGATCATAATCAACTTCGGCTCCTTCGGCGAAAATCACAGCTACCGCGATATCACCGGCAACTACAGCTTCGACACCCACAACCCGGACGGCGATACGCTCTACGGCATCGATATCTTCATCAAGCCGGAATTCCGCGGCCTGCGCCTGGCGCGGCGGCTGTATGACTACCGCAAGGAGCTCTGCGAGCGACTCAACCTCGAAGGCATCATGTTCGGCGGCCGCATCCCCAACTATCATAAATACGCGGATAGCCTCAGTCCCAAAGCCTATATCGGTAAGGTGCGCAGCCGCGAGATCCACGACCCGGTGCTGAACTTCCAGCTCAGCAACGATTTCCACCCGGTCAAGGTCCTGAAGAACTACCTCGAAGGCGATGCCGTATCCCGGGAATATGCCGTGCTGCTGAAGTGGGAGAATATCTATTATGAGCCCGAGCAGGCGCTCCGTGCGAAGAAAAAGATTATCCGCCTCGGCCTTGTGCAGTGGCAGATGCGCTCCTATGCCGATGCGGCCGACCTGCTGCGCCACGCCGAGTTCTTCATCGACGCGCTGAGCGGATACAAGAGCGACTTCGCGTTGTTCCCCGAGCTTTTCAACGCGCCGCTGATGAGCATGTACAACCACCTGAGCATGCCCGAGGCGATCCGCGCGCTCGCAACGCATACCCAGTCCCTGGTAGCCGAATTCTCGAGGCTGGCGGTCTCTTACAATATCAACATCATCACCGGCAGCATGCCCGAGATGCGCGGCGATTCCCTGTACAATGTCGGGTACCTGTGCCGGCGCGACGGCAGCGTCGATCTTTACGAGAAGGTGCATATGACGCCGAACGAGGCCAGCGCCTGGGGAATGCGCGGCGGCAACAAGCTGCAGGTCTACGATACCGACTCCGGCCGTATCGGCATTCTCATCTGCTACGATATCGAATTCCCGGAGCTGGGCCGGTTGCTGGCCCAGGAGGGCGCACAGATCATATTTGTGCCGTTCCTTACGGATACCCAGAACGCCTACGAGCGGGTCCGCCACTGCGCCCAGGCCCGCGCTATCGAGAACGAGTGCTATGTCGCCATCGCCGGCAGCGTAGGCAACCTCCCGAACGTGGAGAACATGGACGTGCAGTACGCGCAAAGCATGGTCTTCACTCCCTGCGACTTCGGCTTCCCCACGAACGGCGTCAAGAGCGAAGCCACTCCGAACACGGAGATGATCCTGATCTCCGATGTGGACCTGGACCTGCTCCGCGAGCTGCACAACTACGGCAGCGTGAAGAATCTGAAAGACCGGAGGACCGACCTCTACCAGCTGAAAATGAGAAAATAGCGGATTGCCCGGCCCGAAGCGCCGCTTAGAAAGCGCTCCTAAGCAAACCTCCCTCCACGCGCAGGGTTGCGCCGTTGGTGGCGCTGCTGAGCGGGCTTGCGAGGTAGGTCACCATGTTCGCGATCTCGTCCGTGGAAGCGAAACGCTGGATAAGGGAGGTCGGCCGGAAGTCCCGGAAGAATTTCGTTTCCATCTCGGCTTCCGTAGCGCCTTCCTGCTTAGCCAGGTCGCTGATGAAGGTCCCTACCCCGCGGCTTTGCGTCGGGCCGGGCAGCACGGTATTCACGGTCACCTGCGTTCCCTTGGTGCGCTCCGCAAGCCCGCGGCTGATGCCGAGCTGCGCGGTTTTCGTCATGCCGTAGTGGATCATCTCGTCCGGGATGAACACGGCCGATTCGGAGCTGATGAAGATGATGCGGCCCCAGCCTTGCCGGAGCATCTGCGGAAAAAGCCTGCGGGAAAGCCGCACCCCGCTCATTACGTTCACTTCAAAAAACCGGAACCAGTCTTCATCCGGGATCTCCTCGAACGGCTTCGGCTCGAAGATCCCG
>JASLDA010000474.1 GCA_030151745.1 Chitinophagaceae bacterium
ACCAAACGCAGAGCTTGAAGAAAGCTCCATATGTCGTCCCTTGCCTGCGGGGCTCGTTGCGCAGTTGCATAATTGAGTCGTTGTGCGGCCGGGATAATCAACACCGCTCTCTCATACGTTCCTATGGAATGAAAGAGCTGTCTTCCGTATCGTTCCCGGAGGTTGAGCCCCCGGCTATCGATACCTGACTTGAGTTTAAAGCCGCCTTCGCCTGGTTAGGATTCGCGGATCTTCCAGGCTTACTTTCCCGCTTCGCGGGCGGCGTCCTGCTTCATTTTCTCGTTTGCGAAGATCTGGAACTCGACCCGGCGGTTGCCGGCACGGCCGTTCTCGGTATCGTTGCTGTACTTGGGATAGTTCAGACCGTAGCCCACGGCCTTCATCCGGCTCATGCTCACGTTCCGGGAGAGCAAATACTGAAGCACCGCGTTCGCGCGCTTTTCGCTCAGCGTCTGGTTGTAGGCTGCGCTGCCGGTATTGTCGGTATGCCCGTCGATCTCGAGATTCGTATCCGGGTATTTGTTCAGGATGGTGACAAGCTTATCGAGCGAGCTGTAGCTCTGCGTATTCAGCTCGCTTTTATTGACGCCGAAGAGCACGGACTCCCCGAACTCAACGACGATGCCTTCGCCGACGCGGTCCACCTTCACACCGGGCACCTGCTTGCGGATCTCTTCGGCCTGCTTGTCCATGCGGTGACCGATCACGCCGCCGGCAACACCGCCGACGCCCGCGCCGATGATGGCTCCCAGCCCGGTATTACCGGTCACTTTGCCGATCACGCCGCCCACCACCGCACCCGATCCGGCTCCGATGGCGACGCCTTTGTCCTGATTGCTCATCTTCCTTGTAGACGAGCAGGCGCTCAGTCCTAATGCCCCGATAAGGGCTGCAATTGCCAGTTTGCGCATAGCGGTATGTTTTAAGGGCATCCTTTAAAACCGATGCCAGCGCGGCTTTGGTATGGCCGGGCGGCCGGCTCTCCGGATGGTTAAAAATGACCATCGGTAAGCTGCGTTCAGCTTGAAAATTCACGGCAGGAATACGGAAGTGCACTATGGCAGCTACCTTATGTGACAATCGCCCGCCCGCCCGGCCCGGCGGGTATTTGAGGCGGATGTGTGTGGCAGCCGATACACATCATTATTTCTGTATTCGTATGTATCGTCCGGGCTGATCTGAATGAAAAAGCCCCCGTCCGAAAGGACGAGGGCTTCTATGCAGTACAGGAAGTAAAGGCAGCTATACACCGGCTACTTCAGGCCAAGCTCGGCTTTCTGCAGCTCGTCGATCGCGCTGGGGGCGTCCAGCATCACGTCGCGGCCGGAGTTGTTCTTGGGGAAGGCGATGAAGTCGCGGATGGTTTCCTGGCCGCCGAGCAGGGCGCAGAGGCGGTCGAAGCCGAAGGCTATGCCCCCGTGCGGCGGAGCCCCGTATTCGAAGGCGCCGAGCAGGAAGCCGAATTTCTCCTGGGCCTCTTCCTTGCTCATGCCGAGTGCGGCGAACATTTTTTCCTGCAGGTCGCGCTGGAAGATCCGGATGGAGCCGCCGCCGATCTCGGTGCCGTTCAGCACGATATCGTACGCATTGGCCTTGATCTCGCCGTAGCGCGATTTGTCGTCCATCAACCCGATCTGCTCGGGCTTGGGGGAGGTGAAGGGATGGTGGCGCGCCGCCCAGTGCCCGGGGACATCGGTCTCTTCCAGCAGCGGGAAATCGATCACCCAGAGCGGGGCGTATTCCTCGGGCTTGCGGAGGCCGAGCATATTGCCCAGGTGCAGGCGCAGCTCCGCGGCGGCCTTGCGGCTTCGGTCCTCGCCGCCCGCCAGGATCAGCACCAGGTCGCCCTCCTGGGCGCCCGCAAAGGCCGCGACCTCGGAGAGCTGATGCTGTGTAAAGAACTTGTCGACGGAGCTCTTGAAGCTGCCGTCGGTATTGCAGCGGACGTTTACGATGCCGCTCATGCCGATCTGCGGGCGCTTCACCCATTCGGTGAGCTCGTCGAGCTGCTTGCGCGTCCATTCGGCGCCGCCCTTTACGGTGACGCCTATGATGGTCTCGGCCTCTTCGAATACCTTGAAGCTGGCCTCAGCCAGCGCCATCGCGGCGTACTCGCCCCTGACTTTCATGTTCGCGAGCTTCATGCCGAAGCGGATGTCCGGCTTGTCGTTGCCGTAGTCGCGCATGGCATCGTCCCAGGTCATGCGGGGGAAGGCTTCGGTCAGGTCGATGCCTTTGACCTCGCGGAATACGTGCTTGAACAGGCCTTCGAATGTGTTGAGGATATCTTCCTGCTCGACGAAGCACATCTCGCAGTCGATCTGCGTGAATTCCGGCTGGCGGTCGGCACGCAGGTCCTCGTCGCGGAAGCATTTCACGATCTGGTAATACCGGTCGTAGCCGCTCACCATCAGCAGTTGCTTGAAGGTCTGGGGGCTCTGCGGCAGCGCGTAGAACTGGCCTTCGTTCATGCGGGAGGGCACGACGAAGTCGCGGGCGCCTTCGGGCGTGGATTTGATCAGGAAGGGCGTCTCGATATCCCAGAAGCCCTGGCTGTCGAGGTAGTTGCGCACGGCGCGGTTCACCTGGTAGCGCAGCTCCAGGTTCCGGCGCAGGGTGGGGCGGCGCAGGTCCAGGTAGCGGTACTTCATGCGGATATCCTCGCCGCCGTCGGTCTCTTCCTCGATCGTAAAGGGCGGGGTCTGCGCATAGTTCAGCACCTCCAGCTTATCGGCCAGAATCTCGATCTCGCCGGTCGGGAGCTCCATGTTCTTGGAATAGCGCTCGATGACCTCGCCGCCGATCTGCAGCACGCATTCGCGGCCGATGGTCTTCAGCTGCTCCAGGATCGCCGGTGCGGTGCGGCCTTCCTCGAATACGGCCTGGGTTATGCCGTAGCGGTCGCGCAATACGATCCAGGAAACTGCGCCTTTCTGCCGCAGGTATTGCACCCAGCCGGCAATGGTGACGTATTGGCCGATATTCGAGCTGCGAAGCTCACCGCAAGTATGAGAACGGAACATTTCTAGAAAGTAAAGGTCAGAAGGTAAAAGTCAGGAGGCTGGCTGCCCCGGGCCGGGCGCGGCGCTCGGTTGCATAAATTTAGAGGCGTCGCCAAGAATTATATGATGGATCGGGTCTTTAGTAGGGGTTTCCGGTATGACTGTTGTCTTAAGTAAAGCGAAGGGGCAGCAGCTCTTTCTGCAAATCAGTTTAGTTGTTCAAATGTTGCCGATGTATATACTTCTCCGGCCGGGTTGCCGGCCAACCCTGGGGCAGGCGAAATTACGGCAGCAGGGGACAATAGTGCATCCCCTCCTCCGTTATGCAGTAACACTTTCATTAACCGCAGCCGGGTTAACTTACCCGGCTTAGAACCCAGATTCTTGGCTCGCCCCTTCCCGCACAAAGCTTATCGCGTGGCTGGTATTTCGCTGGTTGTCCTGGCCGGCGTCTTCGCGCTGCTGGGCGAGCTGTTCTCGCGTCACTATAAACGCTTGATCCTGGAACGTCTGCCGGCCCTCTCCGCCAAGGCTACGGATTCGCTTTATCATATAACCATCGAGGATATACGGATCAATATCCTTACCCGGGGCGTGACCGTGTACGGGCTGCGGATGCAGGCGGATCTCGACGTGCTGCAGCGCCGCCGTGCCGAAGGGCGGCTGCCGCACGTAATCCTCGACGTGGACGTCCCGGTGGCGCATATCGGCGGTGTTCGCTGGAATGATCTGAGCCGGGAGAAGGCGCTGCGCTGCCGCCTGGTAGCCTTCGAGCACCCGCAGATCCGGGTGCAGGTAATGCCGGAGTGGGGAGCCTCCGAGCCCCGCCGGGCGGCCAAGGGCGCTATCGAAAAGGTAAGCGCGAGGCATATCATTATCAACGACCCGGAGTTCGACGTGCGCTACAGCTACGGAGATGATGGATTCATCGTGCAGACAAAGGGCGGAAAGATCGAAGCGGGAAACTGGAAGTTCTATCCGGGCCGGCCTTTCGACTCGAGCCGCTTCTTTGCCGCGGCCTGGGCGTCCATGGAGCTGCGCAACGTGAGCTATGTCTATCCCAATGCGCTGTATCGCTATTCCGTGGATCGTGTCGCATTCGATACCCGCAGCAGCGAAGGCCAGGTGCTTGGCTTGTCCATCCGGCCCGCGATGAGCTACGATTCGGTGTACCAGCGGCTGGGGTATCGCCGCGATATTTACATCTGCCGCTTCCCGGCGGCGGAGATCCACGATCTTAACTGGAGGCACCTGCTGACGAAGCACGAGTTCCTGGCAAAGTCGATCGATCTCGACACCCCGGAGGTGTCCATATTCCTCAGCAAGCGGCCCCCGGTAAATGCGGCGCTTACCGGCCGGGGACTATTTCCGCACCAGCGCCTGCTCCGGACAAATCTCCCGATATGCGTCGACGCGATAAATATCAACCAGGGGACGGTGCAGTACAGCGAGCAGCATGCCGCGACGGGACTGACCGGCGGACTGGAGTTCAACTATCTCCAGGGCGTTATCGCGAACGTGAGCAACCGGCCTGCCGATATCGCGCTGCGCCCGGCAGC
>JASLDA010000481.1 GCA_030151745.1 Chitinophagaceae bacterium
TCTGCCGGCGGCTGCTCCTGGCAACGGGCGTTACGGACAATATCCCGGATATCCCGGGCATGGCCGAGCTCTGGGGAAAGGGCGTATATCACTGCCCTTTCTGCGACGGTTTCGAGCTCTGCGATAAAAATATCGGCCTGTATGCAAAACGCTTCAATGGGTTCGGCATGGCCCTGGCCCTGCGCCAGCTCAGCGCGGGAATAACCTTGTTCACGGACGGCCGGGGATACCTGAGCGCTTCGCAGCAGGAACAGCTTGCCGCCCGGGGCATCCGGGTCTGCCGGACTAAAATCGCCGCCCTGAACTGCAGCGCCGACCAGCTGACCTGCGTCGAGTTGGTAAACGGCGAGACCGTTCCCTGCGACGCCGTCTTCGTGCATCACGGCCAGCGGGCCAACAACAAGCTGCTGATGGAGCTCGGCGCCCGGCTGACGTCCAAGGGAGCGGCGATCACGAACCGCAAGCAGGCCTGCAGCATTCCCGGCCTGTACGTTGCTGGCGATGCCGCGATCGATATACATTTCGTAGTAGTCGCGGCGGCCGAGGGCGCCAAAGCTGCGGTCGCGATTCACGACGACCTGCTGCACGCCGAGAATTTCCTGGACCGGCAGGCTTAGCGCAACTTGCCGTAAAAGGCGCCCCGCTGCCCGGGTCACCGCATACCCGGCCTCGTTCATCCGGCATGCTTAGAGACTCTTCGATAGCGCCGGGCACAAAAAAGCCACCGGATCTACCCGGCGGCTTTTTCTCAGATGGATGACGGAACACCAGAATCCTGATGCTCCTACAATCCCCACATCAGTCCCGCATTCAGTCTCAGGCTGCGGTTGCCGTTGAAGTCGTTGTCAAAGTTGTTTGCTACTGCATCGACGAGACCGTGGTAATAACCGGCATCGAGATTCAGCCAGGTCAGGCGGCTTACCCGGATATTCACCCCGGCACCGGCCGTAAGGCCGAAGTCCATGCGGTTGAAGCGATCGGAAGCGGCCGTCGAGCCTTCCGCCGGACGGTAATTGTCGTTGCTGTAGTAATGCGTTTCATCCACGCGAACGGCGACAGAAGGCCCGGCGTACACCTTGGGACGGATCCGGTCTCCGTAATCGCCGAAGAAATAAGTGGCCTGGAGCGGCAGGCGGAGATAGACCGGGTTGACGGTCATCTTGACGTAGTTGCCGCCGCCTACCGGCACGTCCTGCTTGTAGCCTTCATGCGAAACCAGCAGCTGCGCCCCGAGCCCCCAGTGCTCGTTTTTACTATAGACCATCCCTATCCCCAGAGCCGGGGAAGCTTTGAAGTCCGGACGGTCGCCGACGTTGCTGGTCCAGCTGTGACCGAAGGAAACCACGGGGCCGAGGCTGATATGCGAGGCAACGGTACTCTTCTTGGATTGAGCGAACGCAGCGGCAGTGCCGAAGAGCAGCGCAGCAGCGGAAAGCAGTATTTTTTTCATTTTGTGTGGCGGTTGGTTGATACCTGCACCTGGAAAAAGGACATGCCTCGGGGGCGGGGCTCGCCGGCTTTTTGGAAAACTTAAACATATCCCCCGGCGCCTGCATTTATAGCGAACTCTGGCTGGCAGGACTTTTAAAGCAGCACAGGAATAAATACGATATTATATGGCACAGACATTCCGGGACCTCATCCAGTCCGAAAAGCCCGTTCTCGTGGACTTTTTTGCAACCTGGTGCGGCCCTTGCAAAATGATGTCGCCGGTCCTCAAGGAAGTGAAGGACGAGCTGGGCGACGCCGTGACGATCGTCAAGATAGACGTGGACAAGGCTCCGGACCTGGCCCAGGCGCTCAGCGTGCAGGGGGTGCCGACCTTCGTGCTTTTCCGGAAAGGCCAGCCCCTCTGGCGCAGCTCCGGCGCCATGAGCAAAAGCCAGCTCAAGGAAATATTGACGCGTTATGCAGGGGCCTGAGGGTTATTCAAGGTGTCACCTCTGCTGGAGGTGACACCTTGAATAACCCTTCAGAAGCTCACCCGCGTAGCGCCCCAGCCGTACTGCGGCGACCAGTCGTTGCGGAAGCCGCTCACCGGCCCGATATCCGCCAGCTTTTGGTGCAGGGCATCGCGCAGCGTACCGTTTCCGACCCCGTGAATGACGGTCATCTCGTGCAAGCCCGCGGCTATAGCGGCATTCAGCTTTTTCTCGAACAGCCGGAGCTGGTACTCCAGCAGGGCCGCGGCATCCAGGCCCGCAAAAGCGGCATTGCGCGGATCTATATGCAGGTCGAGCACCGCCTCAGGCGCCGTATGCAGCCGGTTTCCCCCCACATTGGCTCCGGAACCCGGCCTGAGCCTGGGCCGCTGCGCCGGCCGCTCGGCCTGCTCCTCGACATCGCTGCGCAGCAGGATCGAGAACGCAGGCTGGTTCTCTTCCAGCATCTCCCTGATATAGCGCACCAGCTGCGCCGGCCGGATGCGAAGCACTCCCTCGAACCTCAGGCCGGTACCCGCAGCCGCTCCCAGCGCCCATTGCATGCGGGGCTGGGCATTGAGCGATTCCAGGCTCAAGGGGTGGAGATAGAGATTCCCGAATGCATGCAGCTCTGCCTGGTGCGTGAAGATCAGGCTACCGCCGGATTCGCGCACATCGTACCGGAACCGCAGCGCATCCGGCGTCTCATTGATGAGATGGATGCGGAAGCCCGTAATAATATCTTCCTGGCTCTCCTGGTCGAATTGCGGCAGGAAAGAGAGATAAATCCCCTGCGGCAGGCGGCGAGGCGGGTGCTTCTCGGGGGCGGGCGCGGCTGCCGGCACCTGCTTCGGGGCCTTGCGCGCCGCCG
>JASLDA010000490.1 GCA_030151745.1 Chitinophagaceae bacterium
CCAGACGCTACCAGCTCCCCCCGGCCCCGCCTCCGCCGGTGCTGCCCCCGCCGAAGCCGCCGAAGCCGCCACCACCTCCTCCGCCCCAGCCTCCTCCGCCGCCGCCCCAGCCGCCGCCGAGCATGCTGCCGGTAAGGAAGCCCCCGCCGAAGCCGCCCCAGCCGCGCCGGCTCATATAGCCGCCGCCACCGCCACCGCCGCGCCTGGAAACGAGCAGGACAATAATCGCGATGACCACCAGGACCAGCATCGCCCCGGAGCCGCGGCCGTTCCCGGAACGGGGCTCGGCCTTGTATTCGCCTTTGGTGGCCGCGATCACCGCGTCGAGCGCGCGGTCGAAGCCCAGGTAATAATTGTTCTCCCGGAATGCCGGCCGCATCTCGTCCCGGTAAATACGCCCCGCCACCAGATCCGTGAGAGCTCCCTCAAGGCCTTTGCCGGTCGTGATCCACAACTTGTGATCGTCGATCGCAGCGAATATCAGCACGCCGTTGTCATGCTTACCGCCGCCTATGCCCCAGCTCTTGAAAAGCGCGATCGCGTACTGCGAAACCTCGTATTGCCCGATGCTGCGCACCGTTACGATAGCTACTTCGTTGCTCGTCGTCTGGCTGAAATTCAGCGCTTTCTCTTCCAGCAGCTCCACCTGGTCCGGGCTCAGCACATGAGCGAAATCATTGACCAGCCGGGGCGGGCTCATGGGCCGGGGCAATTCATCGGGCCGCTGCGCCGCAACCGCGGTAGCGAGCAGGACCAGGATGCCCAGCAGGGAAAAACAGCGGCGCAGGATCATTGTCCGAATACGATTTCGTCAGGAAGTTCATTTTTCTCTATCCCCGGCACCGGCGGAAAGGCCTTCGCCAGGGAATCCCCCAGCCTGCGGATACAGGCTACCAGTCCCCCGGCCGGGTCGCCGGCCCGCAATGCGCGCTGCAGCTGCGCAGCCGCATCCTGCCAGAATGCCGCGCCGCCGGCCTGTTTGTGGATCGCCTCGTCCGCGTAGAGCGCGAACTGCCGGTCCTTCATCGCCAGGTAGATCAGGATCGCGTTGCGCTGCTCGGTCTGATGCATGTTCAGCTGCGCAAACAGCTCCATGGCCCGGTCCAGGGCATTCATGTACTCGCAGTGCTTTTCCACGAATACGCGGATCTCACCGGTAGTCCCGGCCTCGGCTTCGCGGATTGCCGCCACTACTGCGTCCTGGACGTCCTCCGATAACTGCGGGTAAGCGTTACGTTTCATTGTGATACTTTTTACCGCCAAGGCGCCGGAAGAGCCAGGATTACAAAAGCACTGCCGGGTGTTTCCGGCAGTGCTTCCATTGTCAGATGATCCGGCAAGCTCCCCTCGCTGCGCGCCTGGCGCCGGTCAGAACGATACCTTGGGCGCCTTGTCCGCGCCTGCATCGGACTTGAACATATCCTTTTCCTTGAAGCCGAACAGCTTGGCCATGATATTGCCGGGGAAGCTGGTCACCTTGCGGTTATAGTTCATAACCGATTCGTTGAAGTTGTTGCGGCTTACGTTGATCCGGTTTTCGGTGCCTTCCAGCTGGCTTTGCAGGTCGCTGAAGTTCTGCGTCGCGCGCAGGTTCGGATAGGCTTCGATGGCGACATTGATCGCGGTGCGCATTGCCTGCCCGGCTTCTGCCGAGGCCTGCTGGATCTGCGCCATGCGCTCCGGTGTAAGCTGGTCCGCCTTCACATTGGTCAGCTGGCTCAGCTGTCCCGCGCGGGCCTGGGCAACCTGCACATAGGTGCTCTTCTCAAAATCCGCGGCTCCCTTTACGGTAGCGACCAGGTTCGGGATGAGGTCTGCGCGGCGCTGGTAAGCACTCTGGACTTCGGCCCAGGACTTGTCCACGTCGATCCGGGCGGAATTCATGCCGTTGTAGCTGCAACCGCCGATCAGTGCCAGCAGCACGACGACGATGATGATAGGCAGGACTGTTTTCATTGAAAAATGTGATTGATGCTGTGAATGTAGTGAGCGTTAGGCGAAGATCGATGTTTCGGCTTTGCGCCTCAACCTCGCATTCTGTTAAACCGGGCTTCCAAAATAATACCGGAAAGCCCGGCCCGGCAGTTTATGCGGGAAGTGCGCCGCTTCCTGCAAACAATGCAGCCCCGGCTTCAACCCGCCGGAAATACTGGCAGTCGCATGCGGGGAAATATGCAGGGAATATGGAGCCGGGCCGCAACGGGGATCAATCTTCGATCGGCGGTCTTCGATATGCAATAGTCTCCCGGATTACCTTTGCGGCTCAAATAATTCAGTGCCTGAATGAACGCAGCCTTCGAAGCCACGCTGGAATATGCCCGCTCCCTGGACCAGGTCGATATTCTGTATCCTTTCCGCGAACGTTTTCTTTTCCCGCAGCACGAAGGCGCTCCGGTAGGCTATTTCTGCGGCAACAGCCTCGGCCTGCAGCCTAAAAGCACCTCGTACCTGATGCTGAAAGAGCTCGAGGACTGGGCCGCATTCGGCGTGGAAGGGCATACCCAGGCGCGCAATCCCTGGCTCTACTACCACCACCTGTTTTCTGAAAGCCTGGCCAGGGTCGTCGGGGCAGAAAAGGAGGAAGTGGTCGCCATGAATACGCTGACCGTCAATCTCCACCTGCTGATGCTTTCCTTCTACCGCCCCGCGAACGGCCGGTATAAGATCATGATGGAAGCCGGGGCTTTCCCCTCCGACCAATATGCCATCGAGACCCAGGTGAAGATGTACGGCTACGAGCCGGCGGATGCCATCATCGAGATCGCCCCCCGCGAAGGCGAGCATACCATCCGCGACGAGGATATCCTGCAGGCCATCAGCGACGCGGGCAGCGAGCTGGCCCTGGTACTCTTCGGCGGCGTGAACTACTATACGGGGCAGCTCTTCGACATGAAGCGCATCACCGAAGCGGCACACCGCGTGGGCGCCTATGCAGGCTACGACCTGGCCCATGCCGTGGGTAATGTATCCCTGCAGCTTCACGACTGGGGCGTGGACTTCGCCTGCTGGTGCTCGTACAAATACCTGAACAGCGGCCCGGGCGGCGTGGGCGGCATCTTCGTGCACCGCCACCACGGAAACAATCCGAAGACATTCCGGCTCGCAGGCTGGTGGGGCAACGAGGAAGGTACCCGCTTCCAGATGAAGAAGGGCTTCGTACCTCAGAAGGGAGCGGCCAGCTGGCAGATGAGCAATGCTCCGGTATTCAACATGGTGGCGCACCGGGCCTCGCTGGATATCTATGACAAGGCCGGCATGAGCGCCCTGCGCGAGAAAAGTCTCAAGCTGACAGCCTACCTGGAGTTCCTGCTGAACACGATCGAAGGCCTGCCCTTCATCATCATCACGCCGAAGGAGGCGCATCGCCGGGGTGCCCAGCTCTCCCTGCTGTTCCTGGAGCGCGGCCGCGAAGTGTTCGACGCGCTGACCGCCGAAGGCATCATCACCGACTGGCGGGAGCCGGACGTGATCCGCGTAGCGCCGGTTCCGCTATACAATACCTACGAGGACGTATTCCGCCTGTACAAGGTGCTGCGCCGCCTGGCAGGAATGCCGGAAACGGAAGAAAATTAAGATCGAAGATTTTAGATTGCAGGTTGGGTACATATACAAGCCTGGAGCCACGTAGTGGTTCCCTACACCAATCTTCAATCTTCAATCTAAAATCGCCTCTCGTTGGGGCATTATTTTTAAAGCATCGCTTCTACCGATGCTATATAACGATACTGCCAAAGTCCAGAAGCACTACGACCTGGCTTCCCCCCTGTACCGCGAACTCTGGGGACACCATATCCATCACGGCTACTGGATCCGCGGCGACGAGCCTAAGGAAGAAGCCTCCCAGCAATTGGTGGACCTGCTCGTCGCACACTCCGGGATCCGCCGCGGCGACAAGGTCCTGGATATCGGCTGCGGCGTAGGCGGATCATCCATATTCCTTGCGAGGGAATGGGACGCCGAGGTAACCGGGATCACCATATCCCCCGTGCAGGTGGGCATGGCGAACGAGGCCGCGAAAGGGCTTCCCGGGCCGCCGCAATTCCGCGTCATGGATGCGAACGATATCACGCTCAGCGGCCCTTTCGACCTGGTCTGGTGCGTGGAGATGATCTCTCACCTGAACCGTCGCGACAATCTCTTCAGGCGCGTCGGCGAGCTGCTGAAGCCCGGCGGCAGGATGATCATTACGGACTGGTGCCGGGACGAGGCGCTTTCCGAAAAAGCAGAAAGAAAGTACATCCGTCCTATTGAAG
>JASLDA010000497.1 GCA_030151745.1 Chitinophagaceae bacterium
TTCTTGGCCCTGGGGTTGGTTTGGATGGTGGTTGGGGCCAAGATAGGTCGCCCACTCTTCCCCCACCTTAGACGGAGCGTTCGCCGGAAGGGTTGGGGGGTCGAGGAAGGGAGCTTCCGGTGCCGGGATAGGTAATTGGCAATAGGCAATAAGCAACAGGCAATTGCCGACTGCCTATTGCTTATTGCCCATTGCTGATTGCTTCCCTTTCCGGCGGATGATATACCCGGGCCTGGCCTTGACCTCGTCGTAGATCCGGTAGA
Organism: Chitinophagaceae bacterium; assembly: GCA_030151745.1. Lineage (GTDB taxonomy): Bacteria > Bacteroidota > Bacteroidia > Chitinophagales > Chitinophagaceae > UBA1952. Next base: position 264 of record JASLDA010000497.1, read on the forward strand.
TATATTCGGCGATGGTCCCGAGGCTGAAGAGGATGAGTCCGCTGAAAAAGGTTATGGCGATCATCAGCGAGGTCCAGCCGCGGACGCCTTCGTTAAAGAAGTCCTCGCCCCATCCGCCGAGCTTCATGATGGCGAACAGCGAAGCGGCTACCAGGGCGAACCCGGCGAAGAACACGCCTGTCCGCGTTATGAAGATGATGGGAAAGGATGAAGACGAGAAAAAGAAATCCTTGGCCAGCTTTACTTTTTTCCGGAAGGTCCAGCGGCTCTTCTTGTTGGTGCCGGCGTCGCGGACAAAAGGCACGAACTTGGGCGAGAAGCCCAGGCGCAGCACTTCGGAGATGGAGGAGGTGTTGATCGGGTGGATCCGTGTATTGATGATATCGATTATTTCACGGTCGATCAGGAACGAATCGGCGCCGCCCAGGGGAAACTTGATATCCGAGAGCGAGTTCATGATCATGTAGAAGCTCCGCGAGAAAAATTTGCTGATCGGCGGATCGTTTCGCTCGGTGCGGTAGGAGATGATGATCTTCTCCCCTTCTTCCCAGGCCCGGTAAAGCTGTACGATGCTCTCGTAGGGCTGCTGCTCGTCGTCGGGGATCGGCATGGCGCAGTCGCCGTTGCATACGGACAGGCCGGCGAAGATGGAATAGTGGCTGGTATAGTTCCGCGACAGCTGGTAGGCGCGCACCTCGGGAAATTCCCGTTCCAGCTCCAGGGCCAGGGCGTACGAGTCATCCTTGGACCCGTCGTCCATGATGACGAGCTCGAAAGGAATACCTGCGGCACCGAGCGTTTCCCGGAGCCTGGTATGGCAATTCCGGAGCCGCCCCATGCTGTAATAGGAAAGAAGGATAACGCTGAGCAGCTTGCCGGAGGATTCCGGAGCGTCGTAAATAGAACTGTTCATAGTCATATCCCGGTAAGCCGGACCGGCAGTCTGAAGCTACCGGGACGTAAATATCGGGCAATAGCCCATTCTCCGGAGGAGAAAGTGCAGAACCCGGGACTCCTGCCCGATTGAGCCTCAACGCCGCGCGCAGCGATCATTCGGGAAGCGACAACGGGACCTGCACTGCCTTTCGCTCATGTCATCCAGAGCTTGTCGAAGGGCGGCATGAGCGAAAAGCAGTGCCTCCGGGGCTTTTCATGTCATGGTGAGCCAAGGTTCGGGTTGGGGCGAACCGGAGTCGAACCATGACATGAAAAGAGAACCGGATACCGACCTGTCACCGGCTGGAGCAGGATATTAATGAAGAGATTTATGGCTGAATTCGTTTTGTGTGCATATTGCGGTCCGGTCCGGGACCTGCCCGATCCTACCGCCCTGCTGCCGGAAATGCCTGCAATGGCCTGGAATGCGCGGAACGAGCATCGCCTATGAAAAAGCTTTTCTTTCTTGCTGTAACCCTGTTTTTTCTGCCCCGGCTGTTTGCAAGCCATATCGCCGGCGGCGAGCTGCAGTACACCTGGCTCCGGGATTCGACTTATAGGGTCGTCGCGAAGTTCTACCGCGATTGCGCGGGAAATGCCGCGCCGCAGACGCTTACTTTATGCTACAGGAGCAGCTGCAACAATTTCTCGGACACGGCGAGCATGACGCCGCTCGTACTGCTTCCGGACGGCTCGCCGAACGGCTCCTCCGTCAGCAGCGGCTGCCCTGCATTTCCCGACAACTGCCTGCAGCCGGCGAGCAAGCTCGCCGGATATACCGAATGGTGGTTCGAGACGAATGTGACCCTGCCGCATGCATGCTCGGACTGGACCTTCAGCATTTCCATAAACAACCGCAATGCAAGCAGCAATCTTGCCGGCAGCACAAACAATCCCTTTTATATCGAAGCCGTTCTCAACAGTGTCCTTGCGCCCGGAAATTCGTCCCCGGTCTTTACGGTAAAGCCGGTGCCTTTCGTCTGTGTGAACAGTCCCTATACCTTCAACAACGGCGCATCGGATGCTAACGGGGATTCCCTGGTGTATGCCATTATCCAGCCCCGGAAAGGAGATTGCGACGCCACGCTGCCGATCGCTTTTTTCAACTCGAGCTACAACACGGTAAACAACCCGATCCCGACCGGCAATACTTTCAGCCTGAACCCGCTTACGGGCCAGTTCACCTTCGTTCCGACCCTCCTGGGCGCCAGCACGCTTACCCTCCAGGTCAGCGAATACCGGAAGGGGCTGCAAATCGGCTCCACCATGCGGGACATCCAGGTGTGCGCGCTGACCTGCAATGCGACCCAGCCGGTGATAAAGATCGACAGCAGCACCTATACCAGCGGACAGATCGTGAACGACCGGATCCAGAGCTGCGCAGGCTCCCCTGTGAATTTCTGCTTCACGGTGAAAGCCCCGTCGCCGGGGACGGTCTTCGTCGCTTCAGACAACCATAAAGCCGTCACGCCGGGAGCGACGATGAGCTACTACGGCCAGGGCACCGACTCGATCCGGGGCTGTTTCTTCTGGGTGCCGACGGCGGCCGACTCGGGTCTGAAGATCCTGACCATCACGGTCAAAGACTCCTCCTGCCTGCCTCCGGGCATCGCCGTCTCGCAGTCGTTCGTGCTGCCCATCTATATCTATCCGATCACCACCATCCTTGGGGATACCGGCATCTGCGCCGGCGACCCGGCAAAGCTCCAGGCCATCGGCGGCGGCGGCTTCGTCTGGAGCGTGCTGCCGGGCGGCTCCCCGCTCAGCTCGCTCAGCTGCAGCAATTGCAGCAGTCCCACTGCCCGTCCTTCGCTGACGACCTCCTATGTGGTCGTATCGAACCTGGCATCGGCCTGCAACCGCAACCGGGATACGGTCACCATTACAGTGATGCAGCCCCCGGCCAAGCCTGTCTTAAGCTCCAACTCGCCGGTCTGCGTCGGCAGCAACCTCAACCTGCAGGCCAATGTCAACGCCGGGATCTACAGCTGGACGGGCCCTTCAGGCTTCGGCTCCCCGACCCGGGACCCCTCCATTACGAATGCGCAGCCGGTGAACGGCGGCATTTATACGCTTACCGCGGCTAACGGGAGCTGCGCTTCGCAGCCTGCGAGCATCACGGTTTCCGTAGTGCCGATACCCGGCTCTCCCCGGCTCGATCACGATTGGCCCGTCTGCAGCGGTAAGCCTGTTTCGATCTATGCATCCGGCTCCGGTTCCGGAGTGCAGTATTTCTGGACATTGCCGGGAGGCCGCAGGTTCAGCGGCCCCAGCCTGGACATACCGAAG
>JASLDA010000500.1 GCA_030151745.1 Chitinophagaceae bacterium
GCACTGCACGGTGGCATCCTCCACCACCCGGGCGGGCATCTGCATGCCGAAGGGATAGTAATCATAGGCGGCGCTTAAGCCCGCCCGCTTGTCGGCCGTGACCGGCAGCGCCCCGGAGCCCGACGGCTGCTGCTCGGTCACCTTGTCGGAGACCACGGCCATCACATTGCCCAGGTGGTTGGTCAGCTCATAGCCCTTCTGGCCCACGATCCGGCTGGTGTAGAAGCTCGACACGTTCGCCCGGCCGGCCGCCTGCACCTGGCCCGCACTTACCAGCGACTGCCAGGGCCCGTAATACCAGGGATAGCGGTAGCTCGTCTCGCTGCTGTCCAGGCTGGCATTGTTCTGGGCCAGGGTCTTTGCCTTGCTCCACTCATAGCGGTACTGGTAGGGCCAGTACTTCTTGATGCCCAGCCGCGACGAGCCGTACATGGTATGATCCGAGAGGTAGAACCGGTCGTAGTCCAGGGCCAGGGCCAGCATATTGCCGACCGTGGTCGCCTTGCCGGGATCCAGCCGCGCCATGGCGCTCAGCAGCTCCGTGGGACTGCCCAGGCTGCCCAGGCTGCCGGGCTGGCCCGAGGCCAGGCTGCCGCCGGTGGCCGCCTGGAGCGCACTCGAATACACCCCCTTGGCCGCCACGGTATTGCCCCCCGTGCTGCCGGCATCGGTCAGCAATGCGCCGACATAATCGGCCGGGTTGTTCGCGAAAGCCGTGCCCAGCAGGGTCTGGTCGCCGACCGCCCCGCGCAGGTATGCGATCGTGCTGCTGTCCTTGCTCGGGCCGGCGTACTGCGACTCCAGGAACAGGCTGATCAGGCTCGTGATCGAGGACGGGCCGCCGGCCGTGTCGGTGCCGTCTACGGCCACGCGGGTGATGGCCAGGTTCAGCTTCGATTCCAGGGTCGAGGTATCGCCCAGCCCATCGGCGCTGAGCTTGTTCTTCAGGTACACGCTGTCGCGCAGCAGGCTGCGGACCGCGGCCGCATACAGCGCGCCCGTCGTATCCGCGGCCCCGATCAGGTCCTGCAGCCCGGCCAGGGCGCTGCCCGCGCCCTGGCTGCGCCAGTTCAGGATATCGGAGGCCAGCCGCCCCCCGAGCGTCGCCCCGGTGTACCAGCCATCCTCCAGGTTTCGGTAGGCGCTATAGCGCGATTTGAGGGCCGCGCTGTCCGGGCCGCTGAGCAGTATGCCGGCATTGCGGATCAGGCCCGCCGTATCCGTGATGCCTTCGGCCAGGGGCAGGAAGGGCTCCCAGCTGGCGCCGGGCCCTGCCGGGTACAGCCGGTCGGCTACCTGGGGACGGTAGCTGGTCATTCGTGCGGCCAGCGAGGGTGTCGCAGACAGCATCGCCACCCGGGCCTCGGGGTTCTTCTGCATATAGAGCAGCGAGCTCGCCGCCTTGATCCGCGCGGTGCTGAAGGCCGTGGGCAGCTGCCGGACCGTACCGCTGATCACCTCCCCGCTGAAGCCGCCGTTCGTACCGTATACCGCGGCTACCACGCCCGTCAGTCCCGTGGTGTTTGCCACCTGGTCGTAAATATTGTAGTAGTGGTAGCGCTGCTGCTGGCGGTAGGTGGCCAGCACATTGCCGCCGGCCTCCCGGATGTAGTATTCCGTATTGCTGATCGAGTCGTCCCCGGGCTTGGTGGTGATGGTGGTCTTGCTGAACCGGTTGCCGAGGGGATCGTAGCCGAAGCGGAGCACATGGCCGTCGTCCTTGACGACCTCCCGGGTCTTGCCGTAGAGGCTCCAGTCGATGGAGGAGAGGCCGTTGCTCATATCCTTGATCAGGTCGCCGCCGGCGTTGTACTGCAGGCGCAGGAAGGATGCGGGGTTCGAGGGGCTGTACTTGGCCAGGTCGTTGGAGAAACCGCCGCTGTAGGGGCCGTGGTCCGCATCGTCGGTGAAGTTGCTGAGCCTGTTGTTATTCTGGGTGCCTGCTGCGTAATAATACCGCAGCGAGTCCATGCGGTATACGTTCGCGCCCGTAAGGCCGCCGTAGCCCGCGCCGGGGTTGAGCCGCAGCCCGTAGCGGTTGAGGGTGACCAGGTTGCCGTCCAGGTCGTAGCTGTAATTGCTGTGGTAGAGATTTCCCACCGCTTCCGGTCCCCCGATGCCGTAGCGGACCGGCGTACCGTTGGTAAGGGGCTCGGCGATATCGTAGTCGGGGATCAGGTAGTCCGCACGCTTGATCCGGTTGAGCTTGTCGTAGCGGTAGGCGGTATAGAGCGGCTGGAAGTAGCCCGGCAGGGTCGTCATGGCGGCGATATTGCCGTTGTACAACGATCGGTTCACCGCCAGCGGCGCCGGCATCTTCAGCAGCCTCGAGCCTGCGGTATTGGCGGCATCGGTCGAATCCAGCGGTTTGTAGTCGCCGTTGAAGTATGTAAGGGAAGTTCGGAACACATCGGCCTGGTGGGCATTGTTGCCGGTTCCGTCTCCGCCGATGTCTGCCGGCCGGACGGGGCTGTCGCCGTTGATGGACTTGAGCCAGCCCTGGAGGGTATAGGCGAAGTCGATTCCCTGCACCCGCTGGTCGCCCAGGGAGATGCGGGCCAGCGGGCCGTGGGGGTAATAGCGGTAGGCCGCATCCCGGTCCCAGAGCACCCCGTCCCGGCTGGTCTCGGTCAGGGTGATGCGGTTATCGTCGTCGTAGCTGTAGCGCTGGTAGAACTGGTCGCCGAAGCCGCGGTTGTAGGATACCAGGGTCACCTTGCCGCTGTACAGGTCGTAATCGTAGTCGATCCGCTTATACCGCTGCCGGTACGTCGCCAGGTTCGGCATGTCATAGGTCAGCGTCTTCAGGTTCCCGCTCAGGTCGTAGCTGTAGTGCAGGGCGATGCTGTAGCCCGTGTAGCCGGAGAAGTTCGCCGGCAGCTTGGCATAGCTGGCCACGCAGGATACCCGGCCCCGCAGGTTGTCCTGCGGGCTCATGCCCGTACCGGTGGACGCGAAAACGTACATCGCCGTATCGTAGGTCGTGCGCGTGACCTGCTCCCGGAGCGTGCTGGTGACCAGGGACCGGAACGCTGCATGGCCCGCCGGTATGAGGCTGTAGTTCTTCGATTTCGAGTAGGCTATATACCCCCGCAATCCCGTCAGGAAGCCCTGCCAGTTGGGCGGGCTGCCCAGGGTATCGGTCAGCTGCCCGGTCTCTATCGGCCGGTTCTGATCGTCGTAAAGAGTATAGGAATACTTGTTGGGCACCTGCTTGCTGTTCTGGGAAAGGATCAGGCGGCCCGCCTGGTCGTAGATGAAGGTGCTCAGGCCCCCGTCAGGGCTCTGCTCCGACAGCTTCTCGTTCATCGCGCCGTACCGGTATTCGGTTTCCTTCGTATGGGCCGGCAGCGTGGGGCTGGGATTCACTCCTTCGCGATACGCCTCGACATTCGTCACGGAGACGGTATTCACCCCCATGGGCGGTACCGTCTTGATCAGGTTCCCCGCCCGGTCGTAGCGGTAGAGCGTCAGCGCATACTTCATCTGAGGCTGCGACAGCTGCAGGGTATCCAGCAGGTTGTCTTCGATAAACCTCCGGTACACGAAACGCAGCGAGTTGTAAAGCGAATCCTGGTAGCGGGCGTAGCGGGCGGCTGCGTTGTTTGCGGCATACAGCAGCTGCGCATCGTAGCAGATGGTGATGGAATCCGCCGCGGCCTCGTCATCCCCCTTATCGCAGAGCATGATGTTGCGATATACGTCCGGCACCGTATTCACCAGGTCGAAGTCCGTTTTCCCGATGCCGCGGAATGTATCGGCGGCCGAAGCCGGGTTCCGGAACAGCGCGCTGAAGTATTTCTTGCTGTCCCCGTAAGTTATCGGCGTCAGGCTCACCAGGGTGTATTTCAGTGCCCGGGCGCGGCTGATATAGCCGGGCAGGCGCAGGTATACATTGTAATTGCGGTAGCCGGCCGTTACCGGCTTCGCCACGAACGCATACATATTGCCCGACAGCTGCCGGACCTTGCTCAGCTTGTAGGACGGCCCGCCGCTGTTGTATACATAGGCAGGAGTGGAGCCGGGGATCGGGCTCGAGGCCGCGTAAATGAACGGCGTGACGACCCCTGCATAATTGCCTCCGGCGGCATTCATGATATTGCCCAGGAATCCCCAGCCTGCGGGCGGCGGAGAAACGGTATGGGGCATCAGCTGCATGGTGCCCGATGCGTCCAGCGCATCCTCCTCGGGGCTATGCCGGTAGGTGACATCGCTCAGGGGGCTGCCGCCGGAGGTATATACCGCCGCCTGGACCACCGGCGCCCGCAGCTGCTGCAGGATCATGTCGTGCGTCTTGGCAGGCGAAAGATTGTAGACGTAGTTGAGATAAGCGGTTTTGGCGCTCAGGTCATTCCCGTGCGTGGACCGGTAGCTCTCATGCGATACCATGCCGACGTAGTTGCTGATGCCCGGCGGTGCGCTCAGCACGGCGCTTACTTCCGTTGCCAGCTGTCCCCAGGCCGCCGCCAGCGCCGCGCTGCCGGTGCCGTTGGGAGCCACGAACCGGAAATGGGTGAAGGGCAGCGTCAGCTCGACGCTGGACGGGAGCCGGGCCGAATCCTTAAGCGTAACGTTTTCGGCAGTGACCGATATCCCGCTGGAGGCGAGCGTACTGAACGCGGGGCGATTATGGCCGGGGAGGAAGATATCGGCGCTGTACTGATCGCCGGTCACTTCGCCGCCGAGCTTGTTGAATGACCAGGAGGCGCTGCCGGCATTGGCCGTCAGCCAGCTTTTCAGGTAGTCGATATACGGCCGCAGGCGCTCGTTGCTGAAGACGGAGCGGAAATCAATGTACAGGTATTCGGTTCCGGAGGCCGAAGCGTAGCGGAAATACTTCAGGGCCTTCAGATCGGCCACCAGGCCCGGATCCGGGCTGGCGAAGGGAACCGCTGCGGGAGATGCGGCCGCATAGTTGCGGGCCGCTCCGAGCATGGCGCTGATCTGGGAAGCTGTGCCGGATGCCTGGAAATAGCCCGGATATTCGGGGAGCAGCAGGGAGTCGGATAAGTTGCAGCCCTTCATGAAATCCAGGTACTCATCCGTATAATGCCGGTTGCGCAGGTAATAGTTCAGGAAGCTGCGCAGGGAGGTTTCGTAGAATGGATGCCCCTTGCCCTTGATGCCGTATGCAGCTGCGACCTTGCTCTTATATACCTTATAGGCATCTTTCAGCTCGTTGCAGGCGATGCAGGTATTGATGCAGGGCAGTGAGGTATCCGGGACAGGGGTCATGTAGGAAAGATCCAGGCCGCTCACATTCAGCAGCGTGTTGATCGCGAGCGCGTCGTGTCCGTCAAAGGAAGTCGGGACTAAGCTGTTGATCATGTAGCCCTGGATATAGCCCGCATCCCACTTCAGCGTATCGCCCTGCGGCAGGGGGACGTGGTAATCCGGGCTGCCTGGCTGCAGGCTGAGCTTCGGGCAGGGACGGAAGGCGAAGGATGCTGCATTCCCGTTGCGGCTGTAGGGCGAGATCTGGCCCCAGTCCCGGAATATCCGCTGCAGGCTGGAATCGTTCCCGTGATAGGAGTTCCACCACAAGGGCCATCCGGCCGTCGTCGACACGGCATCGCTCACATTCAGGAACAGCGCGCTGCGGGAATTGAACTGCGGGATATAAGTCCCGGTGGCTGGCCAGATGACGGAATCGCAGGAAAAGCTGCCGCAACGGGGATCCACCGGCTTCATCGGCAGGCGGATAAAGACCTGGTGAGCCGGATAGGACGGATGGTTATTGAAGGTGTACGTAATATCCCCGTCGACATCCATTACTACCGTGTACGGGATCTTCGCAGGAAATTTCTTGTAGCCCAGCGAGAACGCGAGGTCCAGCTCGAACAGGTTATTCTGATTGACTTTTAACGTATCCACATACGACCAGGTCCCGTAGTTCCACGAGGTATAGTACATATTCCATACGTCGGGGAATCTTGTTGCCAGGAACGAGCGGTTGAGGTCCATTTTGGTCATCAGCGTGCAGGTATCCCAGGCGTCATTGGCCGGGCAGGGCTCCCCGAGCGAATTGGCCGAGCGTTCATAGCTGATCAGGTACGGATTGCACAGGTCGTCCAGGCTTACGTTCCGGGTGGCCAGGATATTGCGCAGCACGGCCGGCGTGATACCGCCTTTCCAGACCCTGTCGAGCTTGAAGAGGCCGTTGACGTAGATTTTCTC
>JASLDA010000494.1 GCA_030151745.1 Chitinophagaceae bacterium
GCGCATGCTCATTTTGCGCCACAGGATGGGCGAAATCTCGAAGCCCACGATACGGTCCAGGATCCGGCGGGCCTGCTGGGCATTCACCAGGTCCATATTGACGGTACGCGGATTGCGGACCGCCTTCTGAATGGCCGGCTTGGTGATCTCGTGGAAAACGATCCGCTTGGTCGAGTCGGGATCGAGGCCCAGGACTTCGCAAAGGTGCCAGCTGATGGCCTCTCCTTCTCGGTCCTCATCCGTCGCAAGCCAGACCTCTCCGCTTTTCTTGGCCAGGCTGCGCAGCTCGCTGACCACCTTCTGCTTGTCCTCGGAAACGGTATAGCGGGGGCGGAAACGGTTCTGGATGTCGATGCCCATATCTTCCTTCTCCAGGTCACGGATATGCCCGAAGCAGGATTTCACTTCAAAATCGGGACCGAGGATTTTCTCTATGGTCTTTGCCTTCGCAGGCGACTCAACGATCAGCAGGTTCTTAGCCATTCTCGTACGTACAGACAGGGTTAGTTTGCAAAACGGCAGGAATTGAGCCGGATCTTGCGGCGCAATGTTAGCCTATTGTTTCCGGATAATAAAAAAAGAAGGGACGATGCCGGAGCATCATCCCTTTTCCGAGGGGTCCTGGACCCTTCTTAGTGAGCTACTACTACGCGGTTGGTAACGCGCTCGCCGTTAGCTTCAACGGTATAGATGTACACACCGTTAGCCAGTGCTTCGGTAGCGAATACAACGTTCTGAGTCTGGCCGGCAGCGGAGTTCAGGCTTTGGCGGGCTACAACCTGACCCAGCGTATTGCTGAGGCTTACGGAAACGACGGCAGCGCTCTTAACGGATACCGGGATGGTAACCTTGGTGCGTGCGGGGTTCGGGTAAGCTTCGCCGATGTTCAGGCCGGCAGCTACGTCCGCAACGCCTACGGCAACGCAGCTCGGGCAGCTTACCTTCCAGGAGATGTCATGGATCTCAGGATTGAAGTTGCTGGTGCCTGTGCCGTTGTAGGCGATAGTCGGGATGAAGTAGTACAGGGTGGAGTTCACACTGTTGTTGGTGGAATCCTTGTACGCCATGTAGGACATGTTCTGGTCCGTAACCGGGTAAACTACGAAACCGTCCTGCTCTGTCTCGTGGGACAGCAGGGAGAAGAAGTTGTAATCGGTGATCGGCGTATTTGCTGTATAGCTGGTGCCAGGCTTGAAGGTGATGGACATCATCACCTTGCCGTTAGCAACGATGGACTTGGCGACGCGGGCCCGTACGCGGTGGATGCCTTCGGCAGTGGAGTCGGCGAAAGTCGCGGCGGTCAGCGGGATCTTCACGGTATCAGCCGAAGAAAGGCTGTTGCCGCTGATGGAATATGAGATCTGCGTCAGCAGCTTCTGATAGCGGGATGCAGGCCACAGCATGGCAACTGCGGAGTCGATACCGTGGTTGGCTGCGGTATTGCCGCCGAAAGTCAGGGCCGGCGCCTTGGTGGTAGCTGTTTCAGTCACGAAAACCAGCATCAGCGTATCGTCGTAGCTGCGGGTACGGGAATATACGCCGCGGATTTCCACAGAGTCCACAGTATAGGGATCTGAGGAGGTCACGCGGAGCTTGCCGCGGTTTGTCGAGTTTACACCGTTGTACAGGGTGGTCTGCGGTGCGAATACTTCACCGAAAGCCATCCAGTTGATGCCGTAGGGGCTCATGCCGCCGCCGGTCGCTGTGAAGTGAACCGAGGAATCGGGCCATACCGGGGAGAGCGAGCTCAGGGTCTCGTCGTTGATGTCAACGCCATATGCAGTACCGAGCGCTTGGGCGTGGTTATACCAGCGGGGAGCTACAGCGGTAGTCTTGGCAGCAGCGTTATCCCCTTGTACAAAGGAAGAACCCTTGCGGTGAGTAGTCTGATCGCTTGAAGGTCCGAAGAACGGCTGCTGGGTCTTGAATTGCGCGGAGGCGCTTAATGCCAGGAGAGAAGCTCCAAACAAAAGTGTAGTTTTTTTCATCTCGGAGTGCGTTATATTGTATGGGTAAAAGTAAGGAAAAGCCGCATTAACAACCAATTTTTGTGCGGTCGGCATGTTGTTCGCTGCGGTCAATATCATCCGTGCCCGACAGTTCCCGCATGCCGCCTAATTTTGCCGCCACAAAAAATCTATGCCGGTCAATTTCGATAATACGCAGATCGCCTTCCAGTATCGCAGCAACGGCGAGCTGAAACAAGCGGCTTTCCTGTTTTCCTCCATGGGCTCGCCGCTTCTGACGAAGATCGGAACGGGATTTACCCGTTTTGCGATGGGCGCGGGCCTGCCGATAAAGGGGATCATCAAGAACACCATCTTCCGCCAGTTCTGCGGCGGCGAAACCATGGAGGAAGCCGCGCAGACGGCGGCGGTCATCGGCCGCTTCGGCGTAAAGGTGATCCTGGACTACAGCGTGGAAGGAAAGGAAGGCGAAGCGGAATTCGATCATGCGGTCACGGAGTTCATCCGGGCCATTCGGTACGCGGCCGGGCAGAAGCCGAATATCCCCTTCATCAGCATCAAGGTCACGGGCTTTGCCCGGTTCGCGCTGCTGGAGAAGTGGCATAGCGGTGCTGCGCTGGACGCCGGCGAGCAGGCGGAGCGGGACCGCGTGGAAGCCCGCATCGACGCCATCTGCAAGGCGGCGGCCGAGTCCGGCATCCTGGTGCTGATCGACGCCGAGGAAAGTTGGATCCAGCAGGCCGTCGATGACCTGGCGGACGCCATGATGGCGCGCTACAACCGCGGCGAAGCGATCATCTACAACACGTTCCAGATGTACCGCCACGACAGGCTCGGGTTCCTGGAGCGCTCTGCCGGCCTGGCCTCCCGCGGCGGCTATATCCTGGGCGCGAAACTGGTGCGCGGCGCCTATATGGAAAAGGAGCGCGCCCGCGCCGAGGAGCTGGGCTACTCCTCCCCGATCCAGCCGGACAAGCAGTCCTCCGACAGGGATTACGATGCAGCCGTCAGCTTTTGCCTCCGGCACCACGAGGGGATCGCGCTGTTCGTCGGCACGCATAACGAAGCGAGCTGCGCCGCGGCAGCCGCGCAAATGGAAGCGCTTGGCATCCCGCCGTCCAGTCCCCGCGTGTGGTTTTCCCAGCTTTACGGCATGAGCGACAATATTTCATTCAACCTCGCGGCCGCCGGCTACAATGTCGCAAAGTACCTGCCCTACGGGCCGGTAAAGGATGTGATACCCTATCTGATGCGCCGTGCGCAGGAAAACACTTCCGTCGCAGGGCAGACGGGCCGGGAACTGAGCCTCATCCGCCGCGAGATGAAACGCCGGGGTCTTTGACCGCGGCAGCAAATACTGCTATTGTATGAAACGTTTCGATACCACCCTGGACTCGCTTTCCAAGACGCTGAGCTTCGTGCTCTGCGTGGTAATGGTAATCCCGTTCATTGCCATTGCACGCCAGGCCACCGGCACGGGCGATATGCGCCTGTTCATAGCGCCGGCCATAGTTGTACTGCTGCTGGCAGTCGTGCTGCTGTTCCGCGTCAAGGGCTATGAGCTCAGCTCGGAAACGCTGACGATCCTGCGGCCGCTGAAGCCGCCGGTCATTCCCCTGAACACTATCCGCAGCGTAGAGAGCGTGACGCTCAAGGATCTCGGCGCCGGCGTGCGCACCTTCGGCAACGGCGGGTTCATGGGTTATACGGGCCGCTACTATTACAAGAAGATCGGCCATGTCAACATGTACGTGACCGACCGCGGCAAGCTCCTGCTCATCACGCTTACCGACGACCGGAAGATCCTGATCAGCCCCGACGATCCCCCGGCCTTCATGAATGCCTTCATGGAGCTCCGCAAGCAGCGGCGCTGAGCCAATCTAAAATCTTCAATCTCAAATAGTAAAGGCGCCGTAACGGCGCCTTTACTTATTACTTCCTCTCAACGATATAAAGATCCTCGGTGTCTCGCTTCATGCGGTAGTTTTCCCGGGCGAAGCGCTCCAGGGCCTGGGGATCCTTCTTTATGGCAGCGTACTGCGTTTCCATCTTGTCGATTTCCTCCTGCAGGTAGACGATGCGCTCGTTGACATCCTTCAGGTCCCGCTTGCGCTCCTGCTGGCTGATCCAGTCGGCCTGATCGAAGAACAGCATCAGCACGATAAAACCCGCCAGGGTCAGCATATACTTGTTGAACAGGAATCGCAGCAGTTTCATAGGAGCTCCGGTGGATTACTTCCCGAATTTAAGGTTGCGCCCGGGATAATACGCGCTTGCGCCCAGCTCTTCTTCGATGCGGAGCAGCTGGTTGTACTTTGCCATGCGGTCGGAGCGGCTTGCGGAGCCGGTCTTGATCTGGCCGCAATTGAGCGCCACGGCGAGGTCGGCGATCGTGCTGTCCTCCGTCTCGCCGCTGCGGTGGCTCATGATCGTATTGTAAC
>JASLDA010000015.1 GCA_030151745.1 Chitinophagaceae bacterium
GGTGTGAACAAGCACCTGATGCTCCATGCCGAAGGCTTTATTTCAAACCGCAACGACGGGCTGGCCGGCGAAGGGCTGGGAATCTATGCCAAGTACCGCTTTTTCACCCGGGACACGCTCTACCGCCATTTCCGGGCCGCGGCGTTCGGGCGCATCACTACGAACAATGCGCCGGTGCATCAGGAAGAGATCATGACCAACGGTCACAATTCCGGGTACACCCTCGGCCTTATCGCAACGCAGCTGCTGCACAAGCAGGCCCTCTCGGCGACCCTGAGCCTGGAGCGGGCGCTGGATAATTTCGGCGGCAACGAGTTTCCGGCAGCGCAAAGCCGCAATGCCCTGAACCTGGCCCTTTCCGCCGGCAGGCTCTGCTACCCCAACCACTACCAGAGCTACCGGCAGACCAACCTGAATCTGATGGGCGAGGTGCTGATGCAGCAGTTGCTGGGCACCGATCTCCTTTATATCGATTTCGCGCCTTCCGTCCAGCTGATCTTCAACAGCCAGACCCGCCTCGACCTCGGCTACCGGTTTGAGCTTTGGAGCAATATGGAACGCACAGCCCCCTCGGGGCTGCTCATCCGTGTTGAACACGTAGTGTTTGGGATTTAGGATCGAAGATTTAAGATTGAGTTGGACCGGCCCTTGTGAGGGAGGCGATTCCCGCTGAATTCGCGCGGTGCCGTTCCCGGCCTTGAGACTTCTTCCACGGAAGGTCTCGGACAAACGAAAATGCCGTCTCCGGATATCGAGTCCGGAGACGACATCTCTGTGTCGTCAGCAGCAGTTCTGATGAGATCCGCTCCAGGCATAAAGCCCTGAAGAATACGGAGGGATCGCTTACCGGGTCAAAAAGGATACCGGCAGGACGATACACCGCATCCGGATGGATTTTGGCAGTCGGCCACTGTTTAGGCACCTGAGCCGGAAAAGCTTCCGGGTTAGGCACCCGCCTGACCGGGAAACGCTGTATCAAGGCGTCACCGGCAGACCGGGCTATAGAGGCGCAGCAAGGGTATGCTGTGGCTGGTCGTGAGACTGTGGGTGCGGGGCAATACAGGTAAGATGCAAATCAACCTCACAATACTGCACTGGTACAAGGATAGGTTCAGAGGCGGCGCATCGGGGCTCGCTCCTGAGAGGCAATAACATACAGTTAATTGCGGCATGATTTCAATGCTGAGTTTTAGAAATCAGCGCCGGAATATTATTTTGCATGTAATTCCTGCAGTGCAGGAGCAGGGGCTGCAGTTGCGCAGGCCGGGTCGGAACGCGAAAGTCAGGTTTTAACGATAAAAAGCAGGTTTTTGTGATTGTTGATCTTGTTTCAATGGATGCTTCGACAACCGGTTCATAGTTGCGAAGGGACTGCCATCCCGGCTGCAACTCGGATGTCCGTATCATTCAGGGATTATACGATTACAGAGCCTGTTTTGGCTCTTCCGGGTTCTCCGGAGGAGCCTTTTTTACCCCGTAACCGGAGATAAAAATATTCCCCGTGCAAAGACCCAGCAAGCCGATCCAGCGCAGATAACTGAATACGAATTGCAAAAGATCAGGACTTCCGTTTTTTCAAATTGAAAATCAACTACTTATAGCATCGGTTATGCCATCGTTAATATTTGTTCAGAGACTATTGATTACTTTAATTTATGCAAAACGCTAATTATTTTTCTATGCGTGGTCCCGACTACACTGATTAACTTTACGCTCCGCCAGTGCCGCAAGGCCTGCCGGTTCGTGCCCGGGCACAATTTCCCGGCGCGTCGTACATAGGAATGGCCTGCCATTCCCTGCAGCCGGAGCCTGTGTTCCGGCTGTTTGGCAATAAAGGCAGAGGCGGCGCGGCGCCTGCCATCTTCATCCGGTTACAGCATCGCGTAGCGCTTCTTGATCCACTCGAAAATACCGCGCTGGGTATGCAGCTCGCTCGGCACGGCGGTACGCAGATCGACTTCCAGCGTCTGGTAGGAAGGAAGATGATCCGTCCAATGCAGCTTCCGGGCGCAGCTGTTGATGAAATGCAGCATTTCTTCGCCGTTATCGCGGTGCAGTTCGCAACTTGCCGGGAACTCATCGGAGCCGGCCTTCTCAGTTCGGTTCTCGAGGGTCCACTGATAATCCACGTAGACCATGTCGTTCGCTTGGTAAGGCATACTTTGCCGGGGCTTTTAGGGGTTACGATATAAAATTGCGATTTCTATCCAGCCCGTGGTACCGTTAATAAACGGTTTTGCAAGCGCTTAGGAATTGCATTACAAGCGCTTAGAAATTGAGTTTCACCAGGTCCGGATCGAGACAGTCAAAGACTCAACAATTAAATAACCGACTTCCTTCCCCTTACCGCTGCCTCGCCGCGCAGCCCCTTCATGAACCGGACTACTGCAGGCCCGGATGATGCCCGCTGCCGGCTCATGAGCCTGTATCCATCAAGGCCGCGACGAAGCGGTACCTTGCCGGTTCCGGCTCAGGATGCGGCCTCGTCGCGGCCCTTGCGGCGCGTTGTTATTGCTTGGCTTCGGCGCCGCGCTTGCTGCGGACCGCATCGGCGAGAGCGGTATAGAAACGGCGCATGTTTTTTTCGATGCCCTCGAACTTCTTCTGCGCCTGTTCCTCGGTCTCCGATGATTGCTGGCACATTTCGAAAGCGGTTGCATACTGCATGGCGTGGATGCGCATCAGCAGCTCGAATTGTTCTTCCTGGAGCTCCTGCTCGCTCAGCTTGAAATTGTTTTCCATAGTGCGGATGATCTGGTTGGGATCGGTAAATATAATGCCGGGCCGGAAGCGGGAAGAATGACGACGAGCGTCCCGAGCTGCGGGCACCCGTTAAAAAACGCTTCTTCCCGCCGCTATTTAACCTTGAAAGTGAAACCCTT
>JASLDA010000056.1 GCA_030151745.1 Chitinophagaceae bacterium
GTTGTAAGCGTCGATCTCGCTGGAGATCTGCGCCCTGTCGCGCCCCTCGGCAAAGGGCGTGACGCCCCAGTCGGGAATGGAGACCACGACCACGTGCCTGGCATGCCCGTTCGCAAATAGGATCGCCTGGTTCAGCAGGGAACTGAACTCCTCCTTGTAGTTGTCCAGGGAGCGGCCCCGGTACTGGTTGTTGACGCCGATCAGCAAAGTCACCACCGAAAAGCTCTGGTGCAGCTGGCGCTCGCGGATCGCGGCGGCCAGCTCATCCGTGGTCCAGCCGGTAACGGCAATGATCACAGGATCGGCCATCCCGATACCGGCTTCACGCAGCCGGGCGACCGTGGCGTTTGGAAAGTTCTCCTTCGCGGGAACGCTTTCTCCGATGGTATATGAATCGCCGAGGGCGAGGTATGTGTGCATGGCTGCAAACTTAACTGGAACGCGGAAAGGAGCGAGGTTCCGCCAGGAACCGGGTCATTGCACAAATACCGTCTTGATATTCGTGAACTCGCGGATGCCGAAGCTGCCCAACTCCCGGCCATAGCCGCTTTTCTTGGCGCCGCCGAAAGGAAGCCTGGGATCGGAATGCACCTGCGCGTTCACGAAGCAGCTGCCGGCCTGCAGCTCCGTCGCCGCAAGCATTTCGGCGCGCCGGCGGTCTTTCGAGAATATTGCAGCGCCGAGCCCGTAGATACTGTCGTTCGCCTTTTTGATAGCATCCTTCTCATCCCTGGCTTCGATGATCGCCGCGACCGGGCCGAACATCTCCTCGTCGTATGCCGGCATGCCCCGCTTCACATTCGTCAGGATGGACGGGGGGTAGAATGCGCCGGGGCCTTCGGGGATCCTGCCGCCGCAAAGCAGCTTCGCCCCGGCCGCTATCGAGGCCTCGACCTGCTTGTGCAGCTCGTCCCGCAGATCCAGCCGGGCCATCGGGCCGATGCGCATGCTCTTGTCCATGGGATCTCCACCCCACTTCGCCGCTTCGAAAGCTTCCTTCATGCGCTGCTCGAACTCCTTGCGCAGGCTCTTCACCACGATGAAGCGCTTGCCCGCGACACAGCTCTGGCCGCTGTTTACCAGCCGGGCTTCCACGCAGACCCTAACGGCCAGGTCAAGGTCCGCATCCTCGAGGATGACATAGGGATCGGAGCCGCCCAGCTCCAGCACCTGCTTCTTGATCACGCGGCCCGCCGCCTCGGCGATCTTGCTGCCGGCATTGGTGCTGCCGGTGAATGTCACCGCCTTCACCGCGTCGTTTTCGATCAGAGCGGCGACCTCCGAGGAGGGCAGCAGCAATGTCTGGAAAAGCCCCTTCGGGGCGCCGGCGTTCCGGAATACCTGCTCGATGGCCAGGGCGCAGCCGCTGACATTGGACGCATGCTTCAATACCATCGTATTACCGGCCATCACGATCGGGGCTGCGCAGCGGAATACCTGCCAATAGGGAAAATTCCAGGGCATCACGGCCAGCACCGTTCCCAGCGGCTGGTAGCTTACATAGCTCTTGCGGGCATCGGTTTCGACGACTTCGTTCGCCAGCATCCGGCCGCCCTCCTTCGCATAGAAATCGAAGGTCTTCGCGCATTTGCCCACCTCGTCGAAGGCCTGCTGGAACGGCTTTCCCATTTCGCGCACGGCCAGTTCCGCCAGGCGCTGCTGCTCCCTGCGCAGCTCTCTGGCAACGGCCTTCAGCACCTGCGCGCGGTCCCGGAACGATGTCGTTCGCCAGTCTTCAAAACGCTTCACGGAGACCGCCAGGGCCTTTTCGACCTGCTCGGGCGTGGTTGCGGGATACGTGGCGATGATTTCGCCGGTAGCGGGATTGACGGATTTGAAATCGGACATGGGGTAGATCTTGATGCGGAACGTACCGCGAGGCGAAGGTGGGGTTTCCTACATTTGTCCGCGTTCAATCCCTCAAATCTTCACAGCTTTTTAAAACCCGCTTCATGGCGCCCGACAAGATCAAATTCGGTACGGATGGATGGCGAGCTATCGTCGCACAGGATTTTACAGTTTACAACGTAGCCCGAGTAGCTGCCGCCCAGGCCAAATGGCTGCTGCAGCAAAAGAGCTCGCCCCGGGTGGTGGTCGGCCACGACTGCCGCTTCGGAGGCCGCATGTTTGCCGAGACCGTGGCGGGGGTGCTCTGCGAGGCCGGCATCGAAGTACTGATCGCCGACGGCTTCGTCAGCACCCCGATGGTCTCCCTGGGCGTACTGACCCACGGCGCCGACCAGGGAGTGGTCATCACGGCCTCCCATAATCCGCCCTCCTACAACGGCTACAAGCTGAAAGGGGCGCACGGGGGCCCTTCCAATCCCGAGGATATAGCCGCGGTGGAAGCGCTCATCCAGGACGAAGTGACGATCCCGGTCAAGCCGTTGAGCGAATGGGAAAGCGCCGGCAGGCTCAGGTGGATCGACCTGGAGCGCGAGTATCTCGAGTATCTCAAGACCAAGTTCGACTTCGGTAAGCTGAACGACTCGCCCTTCAAGCTCGCCTATGACGCGATGTACGGCGCAGGCCAGAACGTGATCCGCCAGCTGCTGCCGAACGCGGTGCTGCTGCATTGCGATTACAACCCGGGCTTCATGGGCCAGGCCCCGGAGCCGCTGGATAAGAACCTGCAGGAGCTCTCCAATACCATCAGGCACACTCCGGAGCTCAAGCTGGGCCTGGCTACGGACGGGGACGCGGACCGCATCGGCCTCTATGACGAGGACGGCAATTTCGTGGACGCGCACCATATCATCCTGCTGCTGATCCACTACCTGCACAAATACAAGGGCATGAGCGGAAAGGTCGCCATCGCGTTCTCCGTCACCGACCGCGTCAAGCGCATGTGCGAGGCCTACGGCCTGCCGGTGGAGGTGACCCCGATCGGCTTCAAGTACATCTCCACCATCATGACGAAGGAAGACGTGCTGGCAGGCGGCGAGGAAAGCGGCGGCATCGCCGTAAAGGGACATATCCCCGAGCGGGACGGCATCTACGACGGCCTGGTGCTGTACGAGTTCATGACCGAGACCGGCAAGACCCTGAGGGAGCTGATCGCCGAGGTGTACGAAGTGGTAGGTCCCTTCGTGTACGAGCGTGCCGACCTGCACATCGAGAACGGCAAGAAGGAGCATATCATCAAAACCGCGCTGGCCGACGGCTACGGGGAATTCGGCAAATACGCCTTCGACCGCACCGAAGACATCGACGGCAAGAAATATCACCTGAAGAACGGCGGCTGGATGATGCTCCGCGCTTCCGGGACCGAGCCCCTGCTGCGGATCTATGCGGAAGGCAACAGCAAGGAAGAGACGCTGGACATCCTGGAAGAAGTGAAGAAAGCAGTCGGGGTTTAGAATTTAAGATCTGAGATTTCAGATTGTAGATTGGGTTGCATCCGTATTGGGATGCAGCCCAATTTCATTTCAGGGCACCGCTTAGTGTTAAGAGATGGAAGCTCCCGGCGGCATTCACTCCGCCCCCGGATTCACGATCCGCGAAATGCGGGTGTACATACTCTCGCGCAGCTCCTCGGGCGCGAGGGCTTTTTGCCGGGGCTCCTCCGGCATCGCAGCGGCTTCCGCTTCCAGGATCCCGGGCTTCGCGAAGGCATGCAGGAAGACATACATCGATTCAAGCTGCTCATCCGTTAAAGCCGGCAGCCAGCTCCCTATGGCGAGCTCGAGCTGCTCCCGTGATAGCGACGTAGTCATGAAAACGAAGTTAATATTTGAAAGCTGAGAAAATTGCTTGTTCGGACGGATCGATCCCCTATCTTTGCAGCGGCAAGCCTTATACGGCCAGCTCCTACTAATCCCCCAGGGCAGGAATGCAGCAAGGGCGTGTGGTTGTAGCGGCGCGATGTAAGTAGCTTGCCATTTTTTATTTTAGATTGTAGAACGAAGAATGTAGATTGGTGTTATCCTAATAAACCAATCCACTATGAACTCATTTGATCTGCAGCAGCGATTGAAATCCTTCGCTATTCAATCTGTTTATCTATTTAAATCACTTCCAAAAACAGAAGAAGCGAAAATAATAGGCAAGCAATTTCTCAGATCCGCGCTTTCATCCGCTGCCAACTACCGCGCAGCATGCAAGGCCCAAAGTAAAAAGGTTTTTGTATCCAAGCTCTCTATCGCATTTGAAGAAAGCGATGAATCCGTATTCTGGCTGGAAATCCTGGAACAATCCACGATGCTGAACAGAAAACCACGATGCTGAACAGACTTGAACTTTCAGAAATCCTCAACGAATCCCGTCAACTTGCTGCCATTCTCGGCGCTTCCCGCAAAACGGCAGCAGGTTCCCAATCCAAATATTCAATCTGAAATCTTAGATCTTACATCCGAATGAAATTCTTTATCGACACCGCCAATCTCGACCAGATCCGCGAAGCGCATGAAATGGGTATCCTGGACGGCGTGACTACCAATCCCTCGCTGATGGCCAAGGAAGGCATCCGCGGCGCCGAAGCCATCGCGCAGCACTACCGCACCATCTGCGAGATCGTAGACGGACCGGTTTCCGCCGAAGTACTGGGCACCTCGTTCGAGGGCATCGTCGAAGAGGGCAAGAAGCTGGCGGCCATCCACGAGAACATCATCGTGAAGGTGCCGATGATCAAGGATGGCATCAAGGCGATCAAGTGGTTTACCGACAACGGCATCCGCACCAACTGCACCCTGGTGTTCTCCGCAGGCCAGGCGATCCTCGCGGCCAAGGCGGGCGCATCCTTCGTGTCCCCGTTCATCGGCCGTATCGACGACAGCAACTGGGACGGCATCGACCTGATCAGCCAGATCGTGAACATCTACAACACGCAGGGCTTCATGACCGAGGTGCTCGCCGCCTCCATCCGCACCCCGCTCCATATCGTGAAATGCGCTGAAGCCGGCGCGGACGTGATCACCGGCCCGCTCTCCTCCATCAGCGGCCTGCTCAAGCACCCGCTCACGGACCTGGGCCTGGCCCAGTTCCTGAAGGACGCGGAGGCGATGCAGTGAGGTGGTTGAATGGCTGAATCGATTGCATAGACAGCCCACCCGAATAAATAAAAGAGACGCACTTCGGTGCGTCTCTTTTATTATATATCAACTAATGCCACAGCGGGCAGATGTAGTTGATACGCCCCCGCAGCGGTCCAGCCGCCGGG
>JASLDA010000082.1 GCA_030151745.1 Chitinophagaceae bacterium
TCGCGCACCGCCTGTCGACGATCCGCAAAGCAGACCAGATCCTGGTGCTCGATAAGGGCAAGGTCATCGAGCGGGCCTCACACAACGAGCTGATAAGACAGGAAGGCGGGGCTTATCACGAGCTGTACACGGCCGTGGCCCGGGCGCTGGAAGAAGCCTGAGCTTGGGATTTTAGATTGTAGATTTTAGATTGGGGAAGGCTGGGATCTCCGGGACTTGTCAGCTTTCCGTTTACGCGTCCCGGACCACGGTCAATCCGGGTTTTCTGCCCGGGGCTCCGTCAGGGCTGCCCTGCAAGAGCTAGAGCATCTCGTAAAGCTTCCGGAGCTGCACGTCCTTCAGTTCCAGCTGTCCGAATTCCTTCGTTGTGAGATTGCGCTGGGGCACGCTCTTTTCGGGATCGTCGCGGCCGGTCTTTACGATGCTGAATTTATGCAGGTAGATCTTCCCGTCCTTGGCGGCTTTGAAGGTGATGTACTCGTCGATGAAATACATGCCGCCGCAGGTCTGCTGCTCGATGGTGAAATAGTCGCCTTTCGCAACGATGCGGCCGAAGCCGTTGGAAGGACAGTTCCCATCCTCATCCGCCTCCCGGACGATATCCTGATTGGCCGCGACCACCTTCCCCGCCGCATCTAGCACTTCAAGGCCCTTACCCGTATTGCGGATATAGCCGTCACGAAACTTCTGGCCCTTATCTGCGCTTTGCGGCGCGGGCTCCGGCAAGGATTCGGCCGCGCCGCGCGCCGCATCCACATGCTCCCGGGCCGCGGCCGGTTCCGGTTTCGACGGGCCTGCCTGCGCACAGCCCGCGCCAAGCAGGATCGCAGCGGCAAGAAGAGAAAAGGCGGTACGTTTCATGATCAGGGTTTGCGGGGACATTCGGATGTTTTGAATACAGTTTTCATCGACGTAAAATGGTCGCGTCTCTCCTTGTAGCTATCCGTGTTAAGATTCACGATTGCGGTGATGGAATTTACGGCGGCATCCGTTGCGCCGGCATCGGCCTTGTCATAGAGCTTCTTGCTGCTCCAGAATCCCATGGCGGAGAACATCGCTCCCTTGACGCTGAGGATATCGTTTCCGTTCTTGATGATATCGATGCCTGATTCCGGATACTTCGCATCGATCTCGTCCTGCACGTCCTTGTAGTTCGATTTACCGGTGAGCTGGATATAGCCCTTACCCCGGTAGCGCCATCCATCGCCGCTGGCAATGTCTCCGTTGCCGTTTCGGGTTGCATACACGCGGTTGGCAATGGCTTCCTGGTTCGCGGTCTGCTTGTCGGTGCGGCCGTACAGATCGGCCTCGTCGTTGTGCGACCAGAAATATGAAAACGGGCTTTTCTTCTTTGTCTTGTCGTTCGGGTCGTCCACCTTTCGCTTGAGGCGCTCGGCGTCGTAGTTCAGGCTCTCCTCGTGGTTGGTTGCCGAGGTCCCGACCTCCTGCCGGAGCTGGGCGAAGAAATGCGCCTTCCGCAGGCAGGAATCGACCTTGAACTTGTCATAAGCCTCGTTGAACGCATTCATCATCTCGTCGATCTTGCCGCTTCCGGCCCCGGTGAAGATCGACTGGAGCACCTGCTTGGTGATGCCGTAGCAGCACTCCATCAGCTCGAAATGCAGGCCGTCCTTATTCAGCAGCACGCTCTTTTCCTTACCGGGCGAGGTCAGGGCGGGGTCTTCCGAGGTATACTCGGTATCGTTGCCCCCGGCAGCCGTAATGCTCAGGTGCAGGAATGCCTTTCGCTCCGTACTGTCGTGGATCTTCTTCGCCCACTCCTTTTCCTTCTCCTTATCGGAAGGCTTCAGCTCAAGCTCGACGATACCCTGGTCGGCGAAGGACGCAGCATTCGCATATTCGGTTTTCTTCGACCAGTCGCCTACCACGGCCGTGAGACTGGCCTTCTCCGATCCTTCGGAAACTACGCCGACAGCGGCATCCGGGGCTATGAAGGTGGTATTCTTGCTGCCCAGGATCTCGATAGTGAGCGTCTTTCCCTGGAGCTCCTTCGTATCTACCACGATCCAGAGCTTTTGCCCGACGAGCCCGTTCGGAGTACGGTCGAATGAAAGCGTTTTCGTCTTCTTCTTTTTATCCTCAGTGATCTTCTGCGTCGCGAAGTATGCGCTCAGCACCTTCGATTTGGGCTGCTCCGCATTCTGCTCGGGGCAGGGCGTGCTGCCTCCCGAAGGGTTGTTGTTCGCCGTCGGCGAAGCCTGCGCAGCTGCGTTGGCCTGCTGGAAATTGCCGGTAGTCGTGCTCATGAAGCGGGTTTTTTCTGGTGATCAAGCAGCTCCTCCGTATGCCGGATCAAGCGGCGCAGCTTTTCGTTCTCATGTAGTCCTGTATCTCTCAGGATGGGTCCGGCCCAGGGCTGCTCGTCGGCAAAGGCCGGCCCCAGGCTCATCATAATGTTGAAATAGACCACGATATTGGCTTCGCGCTGCAGGCGAAACCGGCGGGCATCCTGCATGCCCTGCCTGAAAAGAGCTTCCCGGCCTGGGATATCTGCAGGCCAGGCTTCGGGGAAATATTTCTGCAAATGCTGGTAAAGACGCTGCTGGAACTGCAGCAGCTGGGCTGAATCGAACGCTTCGATCTGTGAGCTCCGGATCTTAAACATAGTTCATCTCACTGCGCAATGCAGATATAAAAACCAGCCCGCAAGTTCCTTCAAATCCCGGACCTGACTGCAGCACACCGTTTTTTAACCTATTTATAATCAGGGCATAGACCTGAACCGGCTACGCATGGAAGCGGCGTCTTCACCCGCATCGCGAACGCAGACATCTGTAAATTATTGCCGGACATTGAAAGCAATAACAGCTCCGCCCCTCACGTTTCATGCTCTCATTTTATTACTACGCCATGAAACCTACAACTATTGCGCGATGCATAGCGCTGCTGACTCTGGGCTCGCTATACCTGGCAGCCTGCCGCAAGAGCGATGACGGAACGTCCAACCCCATCCCCACCGCCGGGGCGTACATACCGGCATACCCAAAGTC
>JASLDA010000112.1 GCA_030151745.1 Chitinophagaceae bacterium
CACTTTCCAGGCGTGCTCCTTCAACCACTCGGACACGTCTCCTTTTCGTCCCTCTGCTTCCGGACCGGGGTCCGCTGGTTTGCATCGGGGGCTGCAAAAATAGGGAAACTTTCGTTTAGCAGGGAAAAAGTTTCGCGGCGGTGCCGCTGGTGATGCGTCCGAGCTCTTCGATGCTCAGGCCCCGCAGCTCCGCGACTTTTTCGGCGATGAAGGGAATATAGCCGCTCTCGTTGCGCTTGCCGCGGTAGGGTACCGGGGAGAGATACGGCGCATCCGTTTCAAGGACGATGCTTTCCACGGGGACCTTGCTTACGATATCCTGGAGCTCGCGGTTGCTCTTGTAGGTGATGATCCCCCCGATGCCGAGCTTGAAGTCCAGGGCGATGATCTGCTCGGCTTCCTCCATGGTGCCGCTGAAGCAATGGAAGATGCCCCGCAAAGCGCCGTTTTGTTTCCCGCGGACGATATCGATACAGTCCTGCGTGGCTTCGCGGCTGTGAATGACTATAGGCAGGCTCTTTTCCAGGGCCCAGTCGATCTGCCGGCTGAACGATTCTTTCTGCTCGGCGACAAAAGTCTTGTCCCAGTAATAGTCGAGGCCGATCTCGCCGACCGCGGCGAATGTTTCCTTTTCGAGCCAGTCGCGAACTATTGCGAGCTCCGTTTCGAAATCTTCTTTTACGTATGTCGGGTGCAGGCCCATCATAGGCAGGCACTGGCCGGGAAATGCGCCAGCAATCCGCATCATGCCGGGGATCGTATGTTGATCGCAATTCGGCATATAGAGTTTATTGACGCCGGCTTCAAAGGCCCTGCGGATCATCTCGTCCTGTTTAGGCTCGCTCAGCCGGTCGTCGTAAAGGTGGGTATGGGTATCAACAAACATTCTTAAAGCAATTAACCGTTTCTGTCGTTGGGCTCAGGCCGGCTGCTGTGGCAACCCGGTCAGAGCCCATCCTTTTTTCTGGCAATAATCTATCGCGGCAGGCAGGGCTACGCGCATGCGTTCCCAGGCCTTTGCACTGTCGTGAAACACGACCAGCGCTCCGGGAGCCAGGTGTTTAAGCACCTGATCGCGACATTTCTGAGGGCTCAGGGACCGATCAAAGTCGCCGCTCAGAATACTCCACATGTAGATCGTCCACGGATCGCTTCCCTGAAGCATCTTACGGGCGGCTTTCCCTGAAATCCTGCCGTATGGTGGACGGAACATACGGGACGGAATGAGCTCGCCGGCTTCGGCGACCTCCTCCAGGTAAGCTTGCGGTCCGGTCTTCCAGCCATTGACATGGTTGAACGTATGATTGCCGATACTGTGACCTTCCGCGCGGATACGGTGAAAAATGCCCGGATGGTCCCGGACGTTTTTCCCGATACAAAAGAACGTGCCTTTCGCGCCTGTGGTATGCAGCAGGTCCAGCACGAAAGGCGTTACCTCCGGATGCGGACCATCGTCGAAAGTGAGATAAACCGTAGGAACCGCCTCCCGGGGCATTTCCCAGACCAGTCCGGGGGGAGCCAGCCAGGGAAGCCACCAAGGGGTTTTAACGGTGTACACGTTGCGAATATAAGCAAGTTGATTTACTCAACTAGCGCAATATCAGAACGTTGTATAAGCCCTTCCCGGCCGTCGGGAAGTTCGATCATAATTTCCGCCGGTCCCGTGCGCAAAACCTCTACCAGCAAGCCTTCGGGAAGAATTACGTTTTCCGTTTTGCCGGCCGTCGGACGCGCGGCAGCGTCCTGCTTCATGATCACTGCCTGGTGCTGCGGCCTGCTTCCCCTGGCCGCGGCCAGCGCCAGAATGACGAATACCACGCCGAGGCTGATGCCGGTGCCGGTCAGCTGCGGCGGCACGAAGCGGCCCGGGCGTTTTTTGTACCGGCCCCAGGCGATGCCGACCAAGGGCAGGCTGAAGCACAGAAAGGCCAGCACCGCCCAGGTATTGGTCAGGGCAGGCCGGGTGAGGCCCTTCCACCAGCGCAGGAAGAATACCGGGTTCCGCTTTACCGGCCGGACCTGCTGCTGGACCAGCTCCAGGTTCGTAGCGGCCTCGTCGAAGGCGGGCTGCAGGTACAACGCGCGGGCGTACGCAAAGGCTGCCTCCCCCGTATGGCGGAGGCGGTATTGGGCATTGCCGAGCTTGTACCAGATGAGCGCATTGCCCGAGTCGCGGCCGATAGCCTGCTGGTAGGATTCGACCGCTTCGCCGAAAGCCTTGCGCTGGTATGCGGCATCTCCCTGTTCGGCAGGGCCCGGGGCGGCCATTGCAGTCGTTCCGAAGATCAGGAAGCTCAGGGTTGGGATCAAACAGGCTATCCTCATGCCCGCAAAGTACGTTCTAGTCCGGTGATAATACTTGCGGCTTCGCTGAATGTCTGCTGCATTTGCTGGCCGCTGCCGGTCGGGGCGTACAGCGCGAGCTCGCATTCGTTGAGCACTTTTTCGATCTGGGCCTGCACCGGGCTCGGCACGCCGCGCTGCGCGATGGCATTCAGGGCCGCATTCCTGCTGAGGCCGCTGAGCGGAATGCCCAGCTTATCGCTGAGATAAAGCCAGATCGCCCTGGACACCTCGTCGTAAAAGCCGCGGCTGTCGCCCTGCTGGAGTTTCTGGCCGGCGGCGGACAGGCGCTTCTGCGCCACTTTGTTGGCCATCTTCAGGCGATGCTGCGCCGTATTGCTCAACTGCTCTTCTTCGCGGCGGCGGTAGACGCCCACCAGCAGCAGGAGCAGCAGGGGCATGGCGTACAGGCCCCAGTACACCGGGGAGCTCACGATGGGCCGGGGAGCGCTGAGCAGCAGCGGGTCGCGGATATCGCCGCCGCTTTCCTGGCCCTTGGCCTTGCCGCCCGCTACCGCTGCAAGCCCGCGCCCCGCGTCCACATGCAAGGCGAACCCGGCCGCGGCCGCAGTCTTGTAGCTGCCGCTAGCGGGATCGTAATAGCTGAGCGTAAGTGGCGGAATCTGGTAGTCTCCGGGCTTGCGCGGCGCGATACTGTAGGAGATGATCTTCTCCCCGCTGATCGTCGTCGTACGGCCGGTGATGGTGTCGAGGATATTCGGGTCGTAGCTGTCGAGCCCGTTCGGCAGCTGCAGGCGGGGCGCGTCGAAGAGCTTGAGGTTGCCGCTGCCTTTGATCTTAAGCGTGATGGTAGCCACATCGTCCGTCGTGAGCTTCTGGCGGTCGATGGATGCCTCGACGCTGAAATTGCCCACGGCGCCCGTATAATCGGCCGGCTTGCCGTTTTCCGGAAGCTCGCTGACCGTGATCTTGACCGGGGAGCTCTTGATGTGCACCGGGATCTGGCGATAATCGACGTCCACGAAATGATCGGTAAAGAACGGGTCGCTCAGATTGAAGCCGCTGAATGCCTGCTTGAAGAACGGATCGTCGAAGGGGCTGCGGCGCTGTACCTGCGTGGCGATCTGAGCCGTGCCCTGGGCCTCCGCCACGTCGAGCGTGAGCGTGCCGGTCTGCTGCGGGAACAGCGCCGATTTCTTCAGCATGAACACCTGGTAGCGCTTGCCGTCGACAAGCTCCTCGGTCGGCTTCTGCTCTTTCGGGATTTCAAAGTCCTGGGTCCAGAAGCCGTTCAGAGACGGCAGCTTGGAGATGGCCACCTGCATCGGGATGCGCGCATACAGCTTGTAGACGGCCGTGATCTGTTCCCCGACCTTTACACGCTGGCGGTCGACATCGACCTTGATGAAAATATCCTTGCCGATATCGTTGCTGGGAGCTGCGGCTGCAGCGGCCTGCGGGGCGGCCTGGCGGCGCTGACCCCCGAAGGGATCGAGGCTCCCGAAAGGATCGTCGTCCCACATGCCGCCCTGGGACCGGGGACGGGATTGCTGGGCGACCGAACCGGGGACGACCTGCAGCTGAATCGCATTGCTCTTGTAGCTGTGGCCGGAGGCATCGGCGGCCGTGGCCGGCGGAACGGTGATGTTCCCCGCGTGCCGCGGCTGCAGGATAAAGGTGAAGGATTGCGAAGCGCTTTGCGTCATCTGCCCGTTGATGACCTGCACATTCGTGCTTTGAGAGCGGAACGGCCCGCCGACCACGATGAAGTCTTTCAGCTCCGGCCTGAAGCTCCGCATTTCGCCTCCGTCCTGGATGGTATAGGTCAGCTGGAACTGGTCGTTGACGCCGACTTTGCTGGCG
>JASLDA010000113.1 GCA_030151745.1 Chitinophagaceae bacterium
TCGTATTTATGGCGGGCTCGAATGCGATACCGGCCGGGGAGCTGAGCCAGTTCGGCATCATGGGGGAGCTCGGATTGGACGGAACCTTGCAGCCGATCAAAGGCGCGCTGCCGATAGCGATCCGGGCGCGGGCGGAAAAATTCCGCGGGCTGATCCTGCCTAAGGCCAATGCCAGGGAGGCCGCGCTGGTCAACAACCTCGAGGTCTACGGAGCAGAGCATATCACGGAGGTCGAAGATTTCTTCAACGGACGCGGCAGCCTGAAGCCTTTGCAGGTGAATACCCGCGAGGAATTCTTCGAGGCGCAGACGCATTTCGACATCGACTTCAACGATGTGCGGGGCCAGGAGAATGTGAAGCGGGCCCTCGAGATTGCCGCCGCAGGCGGGCATAATGCGATCCTCATAGGCCCGCCGGGCGCAGGCAAAACCATGCTGGCCAAGCGCCTGCCTACGATCCTGCCGCCCTTGTCCCTGCAGGAGGCCCTGGAGACGACGAAGATTCATTCGGTGGCCGGCCGGCTGAGCTCCAACGCTTCCCTGGTGGCGCAGCGGCCGTTCCGGAGCCCGCATCACACGATTTCGGATGTGGCCCTTGTCGGCGGGGGCGGAAACCCTCAGCCGGGCGAGATTTCCCTGGCCCATAACGGCGTGCTGTTCCTTGACGAGTTGCCCGAGTTCAAACGGACCGTTCTCGAGGTAATGCGGCAGCCGATGGAAGAGCGCCGCGTGAGCATCGCCCGGGCGAAGGTGAGCATCGATTTCCCCGCGTCGTTCATGCTCATCGCTTCGATGAATCCCTGTCCCTGCGGCTATTACAATCCACTGTTGTCCGAGAAAATAGTCTGCTTCAAAAAAGTAAAGGGGACCGAAGTGGTCCCCTAATTGTTGTTAGTTTGTTCTTACCACAGAATAAATCAACAACTTGGACAAAGCTAAAAGTTTTCCCGGACAGCATATGCTGGCTCAGATCCTCAGCCTCTCCGCCAAAGACAGCCTCGCGACCGTATTCAGATCCACCAAGGCTGACAAATGGTATAAGTCCATCAAAGCCTGGGACCATTACGTGACCATGATGTTCTGCGTCCTGTCGGGATGCAGCTCGCTGCGGGAGATCGGCATGGGTCTCGAAGCATTCGGCGCTAAGCTTAATCATCTGGGACTCGATAAAGTGCCGGCCCGATCCACCCTGGCTGACGCCAACAAGAAGCGTTCATCGGAGGTGTTCGCCAAGATCTACTGTGAGCTTGTCAGTCGTTACCGGCTCAAATTGTCGGACAGCAGCCTGTCGCCTGCCGTGCTCTCAAAGCTGTTTGTGGTCGACGCAACCGTTTTCTCCCTGTTCAAAGCTATCCTCAAAGGACCGGGGCGAACCCCCGCCAATGGGAAGCGTAAGGGGGGCATTAAGAAGCATACGATACTCAACGGCAGCTCCCTGATGCCAGTGCTCGTTAAGTTCACGGCTGCCGCATCGAGCGATCAGCATATCATCCCCGACGTCAAGCTGCCACCGGGTTCGTTCATCACCTTCGACAAAGGATACACCAGCTATCAGTGGTATCGGGCACTGACCATACAAGGCGTGTATTTTATCACCCGGCAAAAGGAGGATGCTGTCTACACAACGGTCTCTGAAGCGATTTTAACGGACACCACCGCTTCGCAGGTGCTCAAAGACGAGATCATCGAATGCATCTGCAAGGATAAGGACGGCAACGAAGTGCCGTTTCAAATGCGCCGGGTGGCCTGGTGGGATGAGAAGAACCAGCGGGCCTTTGAATATATCACCAACAACTTCGAGCTGAATGCGGCGACCATCGCCGAGATTTATCAATACCGCTGGCAGATCGAGCTGTTTTTCAAGAAGTTGAAGCAGAACTTCGGACTCACCTATTTTGTCGGCGACAATCAGAACGCAATCGAGATCCAAATCTGGTGCGCTTTGATCGGCGTGCTCTTGTTGAGTGCAATCCATAGCGGCAACAAGTCGAAGATCGCATTCAGCAATGTGGTAACCCTACTGCGGATTCACCTGGCCGGCTATATCTCGATCCCGGAGTTACTGCGGCTGCACAACAAGAAGCGCACGCGAGGTCGCAGATCCTTGTTGGTTCACAATGAGTTGTTTGCACAAACCTAACCCCCCGTCGGGGGCATGCGAAGGCCGAAGCCAGTAAAATCAATGGTTCCGGCGGACAAAATCGCGCGTCTCTGTTTTTCTCGGACAACAGTGATTACAATCACCCCGATAAGGAGTGCACCTGCTCCCAGCAAATGGTGCAGCGGTACCTGAACAAGGTCAGTGGCCCGCTGCTGGACCGGATCGATCTGCACGTGGAGGTGACACCGGTGCCTTTCAGCGAGCTGGCGGAGAGCAGACCGGTATCGCGTACTGAAAGCAGCGAGGCGATCCGCGCGCGGGTCCTGAAGGCGAGGGAGCTTCAGGCAGCCCGGTTCGAGGCGTATCCCGGCGTCTACGCAAACGCGCAGATGGGTGCGAGGCTGCTGAAGGACGTCTGCGTGGTCTCCCCGATCGGGCTGAAGCTGCTGAAGACCGCGATGGAACGGCTGAACCTGTCGGCGCGGGCCTACGACCGTATCCTGAAGGTGTCGCGCACGATAGCCGATCTTGCCGGTACGGAAGATATCCGCCCGGAGCACCTGGCCGAGGCCATCCAATACCGGAGCCTGGACCGGGAGGGATGGGCAGGGTAGGGAATCTAATGTTTGATGAAGTCGGATAGGGTTTGACGGTGTTGGACAATGTTCGTAGTGGCGGATCACCCCGGTTTGTTCTCAAACGACTCTATCCAATCCTATCCAACTAAAAACAGGGATCGTTCATTGTCGTGAGCGCGGGGAAAGTTTTTGTGCTTTCAATTATAAAGAAAGAAGCACAAGAGATAACTTTGCGCGCTTTTTATATCCTATTATTTTTTGATAAATGTCCTGGTTGATGATGCCTCGCTATCTGCATTATTTGTTCCTCCTTCTGGCCGTCTCTCTGGCAACGGGATCCGCTCATGCCCAGGTTCGGATCGGTTCATCGGGTAAGGCATATTTCTGTACCGGCGGATCCGTGTTGCTGACCAGCTCGGGGGCTGCTGCAGGCTCTACCTACAAGTGGCTGTACAACGGAAACCCGATCGGCAGCGCAAGCAGCGCTACGTATTCCGCCTCGTATGCAGGACGGTATCAGGTCGTGGCGACCGCCTCCGGTGTAGCGGATACCTCCGCCGCCGTGCAGGTAAACGAAGTGCCGTCGGTGATCTACGTGAACGGCATAGTAAGCGCATCGGGTAACGGCGCCAGCTGGGGCGGGGCGCTCAAGACTATCAACGAGGCGCTCGATCTGGTGAACAATACGGCCTGCAATGCCGAGATCTGGGTTGCCGCGGGAACATATCACCCGACTACGGCCAGCGGGGCTGCGACGAGCAGCCGGGATTCATCGTTCCGCCTTACACGCAACGGCATCGGTATCTATGGAGGTTTTGCAGGCGCTGAAACGCTGCGCAGCCAGCGGAATCCTAAGACAAATCTGACCGTTCTCAGCGGCGATATCGGCACGCCGAACGATTCGACGGACAATGTTTACAACGTGGTAATGATCAGCGCTATCGCTACGACCCCGGCCGTTACGACGCCTTCCGTCATCGACGGCTTCACGATCCGGGACGGAAACGGCGATTACGGGTTCCCGGCAAGCGCGATCAATTTACAGAACCAGGCCGGCGGGATACTCGTAAGGTCCTGGTCCGGCCCCACGACCTACGTGGATATTTCCAACTGCGTGCTGACGCACAATTTCGGCGTGTACGGCGGCGGCCTTTGCGCCTGGTCGCTCTACGGCGGCGGCCAGAATATCGTAAACGTCTCCGGTACCGTATTCCTGGGAAACAACGCTATGTTCGGCGGTGCCGCCGGCTTGGTGGCTTTTCCCGGCGGCGCAACCGGAACCACTGCCTTCAGGAACTGCGTATTCAACGGCAATACCGCTGCCTACGGCTCGTCGATAATGATGGATGCGGACGGCACGGGCTCAAGCCTGGCGCTTACTGCCTCCAATTGTACATTCTACAATGAATTGGGCTCGCCTCCCTTCTATAACAACCAGCAGAACGGGGGCACCAGCTCGATGACCGTAAATAACAGCATCGTCTGGAAATCCGGCGGCAACTATTCCTCGCTGGTCATCGGCTCCAGTGTCGGATTCAACAGCAACAACCTGGCGTTCCCCGCTGCCGGGACCAATATCAACGTAGACCCTTTGTTCACGAATAGCGCCGATCCCGACGGCCCGGATAATATCTGGGGCACGGGCGACGACGGGCTGAGACTCGGCTTCGCATCCCCGTCGGTGAATGCGGGGCTGAACGGCCTGGTGCCGGTATCGACGCCGGTCGATATCGCCGGTGCGGCGCGCATCCAGCAGGTAACGGTAGATCATGGCGCCTATGAAGGCGGTAATGTGTCTTGCCCGGGTTCTTCGCGCTTGTATGTCGATGGCGGCATTACGGCATCCGGAAACGGAAGCGCATGGAATACCGCGCTCAAGACCGTTTGGGAAGCGTTGACCATAGCGA
Organism: Chitinophagaceae bacterium; assembly: GCA_030151745.1. Taxonomy (GTDB): domain Bacteria; phylum Bacteroidota; class Bacteroidia; order Chitinophagales; family Chitinophagaceae; genus UBA1952. Next base: position 4,586 of record JASLDA010000113.1, read on the forward strand.
ACCACTGCACCGGCGTCAATGAGATCTGGGTGAAACAGGGCGTGTATTACCCGATGGTAAGCATGCTGGCGAAAGCGGCAAGCCGCGACAGCTCTTTCCGCATCGTACGCAACGGCATCAAGATCTACGGTGGCTTCAGCGGCGGCGAGACGGCGCTCAGCGCCCGGAACATTACGGCAAATCCGACCATTCTCAGCGGCGATATCGGAACAGCTAACGACAGCACGGACAATGCCTGGCACGTCGTGACGATCATCGGCGGGGTAACCGGCATCATCGACACGAACACCCGCTTAGACGGATTTACGATCACCCGGGGAAATGCGAATCTTAGCTACTCGACCACGGTGTTCGGTATCCAGGCAGTAACCGGCGACGGCGGCGGGATCGCCTGTATCGGGAGCGGCGCGGGGAACAACAGCAGCCCCTTCATAGCCAACTGTACGTTCACATTGAACTACGCCAACGTCGGAGGCGCAGCCTATTGCGGCGCCTATTACGGAGGGACCAGCAGCCCTTATTTCCGGAATTGCCTGATCAGGAACAACCGGGCCATCGATGTCGGAGGCATCCATGCTTATACCGGAAACGGGGCAACCGGCGTAACCTCGCCGCGGATCTCGCATTGTCAGTTCCTGAACAATACCGCGGTCACCGCCGGCGCCCTGGGCTGCTATAACGGTGGAATACCTGCCGGCAGCGTGGTTTACGCTGATCAATGCGTATTCAGCGGCAATTCCGCCTCCGGCAACGGCGGTGTGATGAACATGTATACCGGTAACTGCGCGATCACTGCGACAAACTGCGTTTTCGCCGGAAATAATGCCGGCAATGTCGGTGGGACCATCGTGACCGGAAGTGCGGGAACGACGACGCTCCAGAACTGCACGTTTTCGAACAATACCGCCAGCAGCGCCGGCAGCAGCACGCTTTACACGAGCTCCGGCGGAACGGTGAACCTGATCAATACCATCATCTGGGGCAGCAGCCCGAGCCAGATCCAAAACTTCGGTTCCATCAGCTATAGCTACAGCGATGTCCGGGGGATTGTGCCTCCGGCCAACAGCCTGAGCCTGGATCCGCTCTTCGTGAACGAGGCAGACCCGGACGGCGCCGACGATATCTGGGGCACCGCCGACGACGGTCTGAAGCTGCAGGCCTGCTCGCCGCTTATCGATATGGGAAGCAGCAGCCTGGTGCCCGCGACGCTGACGCAGGATTTTGCCGCTTCGACGCGCATCCAGCAGACTGCCGTGGATATGGGCGCGTACGAATCGCCGCTGACGAATTCCTTTACGCAGATCACGTCCGTTACAGGCACGAATCCGACGACCTGCTCGGGGACCGACGGCTTCATCACCATCGCCAGCGCGGTTCCGGGCCGGGTATACACCCTGAGCTATTCGAAGAACGGCAACCCGCAGCCTGTGCTGAGCCTTACCGGCACCGCTGCGGGAGTCGTAGTGCTGGCCGCGCAAGGTTCCGGGACCTACAGCGGGTTCACGCTGACGTATAACGGCTGTGCGGGCACCTTTGCCGGATCCGTGTCATTGACG
>JASLDA010000115.1 GCA_030151745.1 Chitinophagaceae bacterium
TGTTTGCATCAATTGTAAAAACGCATCTTGCATGACTGAGATCTCCACATTGGAACAGGCGGCGCAGGCGCGGCTGTCGCGCCGCCGCTTCGTCGGAATCGCCGGCGCATTGGCCGGAGCCGGGCTGATTGCCGGCGCTGTTGGCTGTAAGCCCAGCGAAGACGATCCGGGCCTGAGCCTGGGCGGCAGCGACATCGGCTACATGAATTGCTTTTACCTCGTAAAACAACTGGAAGCGGATTTCTATACCCGCGTCGGAGCCAATATCGCCTCACGCATGTTCGGAGGCCTTTCCGCGGCAGAACAAACCTTCTTCCTGCGCATCCGCAATCATGAGATCGCCCACCGCGAATTCCTGAAGAACCTGCTCGGCTCATCGGCGCTGGCGCCGCTGGAGTTCGACTACAGCTCGATCGATTTCACCAAGCGCACCTCGCTGGTCGATACGGCCATCACCCTGGAAGACTTGGGCGTAAGCGCATTCAATGGCGTAGGGCACAAGTTTACAACGACCTCCACAGGCAAGGACTACGCGGCGGTTGCAGCGAAAATGGCGTCGGTGGAAGCCCGGCATGCCGCTGTCGTCCGGAATATCAGGCAAAGCGGTTCCTTCGCGGGAGACGATACGACCGATTGGAACGGCATGGATCTCGCGCGTACGCCGGCCCAGGTGCTGAGCATCGCCCAGACCTTTATCAAGACCAAGATCAACACCAATACGCTGCCCTGATCCTCCGGGGATAAATCTGCAAGCAACGCAAGCCATGAACTTCGCCAATATCCTCAACCATATAGCCGAGACGGATCCCGAGATCTACGAACGCCTGAGCCCGCGCCGCAAGGTGATCCGAAACTTCGTGCGCAGTGCCAGCCTGACCGCACTTCCGTTTGCACTAGGGGGCCTGTTTAAAAAAGCATACGGGCAGACCACACCGCCCAACCCGGTCGTGGACGCGCTCAACTTCGCGCTGACGCTGGAGTACCTGGAAAGCGAATTTTACCAGGAGGCCCTGCGCCACAGCCTGGGACCGGTCGCGCCGGATCCGCTCATCCCTTCCGGGCTCGAGCAGCAGGCGATCGTCAAGATATCCAACCACGAAACGAAGCACGTGGTCTTCCTGCAGAATACCATTCGCGGCATGGGAGGCACACCGGTCCCGATGCCGGAGTTCGATTTCACGGCGGGCGGCGCCTACCCGACCGTCTTCGACGACTATGACATGTTCCTCGCCGTAGCGCAGATGCTGGAGGATACCGGCGTGCGGGCCTACAAGAGCGGCATCGACGTGCTGTCCGCAAATCCGGACGTTCTGCAGGCCGCGCTCCGCATTCACACTACCGAAGCGCGCCACGCGGCGCAGATCCGGACGATGCGCCGGAACGCCCCGAGCCTGCTCATCGCCGGCGATATCATGCCCTGGGTGACGGGTGCGGAAAGCAATATAACCGCTCCGAACAGCGATATCCTGCTGGCCTACTCGAACGAGGACAATACAGACCAGCTGAAGATCCAGATCAACGGCATCAACGGACAGAGCTTCGTCGATTTGAACAGCGCTACCGAAGCCTTCGATGAGCCGCTGGCCGCCGCCGACGTGCTCAAGATCGTCTCGGCGTTTATCGTTCCCTGATCCGCAGAAATCTTTCTGAAACAGGCGCCTGCAAAGGCGCCTGTTTGCATTCAGGATCCCGGCGGGGTCCCGCTTGGTATAGCCCCGGAGCCCGCAACGATGTTAAGGCAGGCTATGAATCGCTGTCAGAGCGGTTTCCGGCAGGGAGCAATTTGTAAAGCTGAAGCGAATATGGTATTTTTTGCCGGCGGTTAGATGGCGCAAAAAATCCCATGGAATATGGAATGGCCCAGGTTCGGGTCGCGGCATTTATCGTAACTGAAAAAACAGAAGCATTCTTTCACTCAATCTATACATCATGAATGAACACCAAACCGGCCAGGAAAGGGTCGCAGCAGGAGTGTCCCGGCGGCGCTTTCTGGGCTATGCCGGCGCCATTGCCGGGGCCGGGCTGCTACTGGCCGGCGCACCGGGCTGCAAGCGCGACGATGATGGTGGCAGCCTGAATCTCGGCAGCGGCGATATCGGGCTCCTCAACTACGCATATGCGCTCGAGCAGCTCGAAGCGGCATTCTATGCGAGGGTTGCCGACTCTTTCTACACGGGCATCTCGGCCATAGAGCGCGCCTACCTGACGGATATCCGCGATCACGAAGCAGCCCATGCCGCCTTTTTCAAAGCGGTGCTCGGCGCAAATGCGATCCAGGTTCTTTCGCCCAACTTCAGCCGGGTGGATTTTGGGAACCGGGACTCGGTCCTGACCACCGCGAAGGCGATCGAGGATCTTGGCATCAGCGCCTACAACGGGATGGGTAAGCTGTTTTCCGAGACCGACGCCGGCAGGGAATACCTGCTGCTCGCCGGTAAGATCGTCTCCGTGGAAGCCCGGCACGCCGCGGCGATCCGCGATCTGATCACCTATGGCAGCTTTGCTGGCACCGACGTCGTCAGCGACCAGGGCCTCGATCTGGCCCGTACGCCGGGAGAGGTACTGTCGATCGCCGGAAACTATATCATGGAATCCATCGACGCCTCCAATCTTCCCATCCGCTAAACCCTTCCGATCATGAACTTCTCCAATATCCTCGACGAGATCGAAAAGCTGGATCCGGAAGTGTACGAACGTACCAGCGACCGGCGTAGCACCATAAAGAACTGGACCCGGAAAATCTCCCTCGCAGCGCTGCCTTTTGCACTCGGCTCCCTGTTCAGCAAGGCCTATGGACAGAGCGTGACCAGCATCGTCGATGTGCTGAACTATGCCCTGAAGCTCGAATACCTCGAGCGCAATTTTTACAGGATGGGCCTCGATGCCGCGGGCCTCATTCCCGCCGGCGACGCGCGCAGCGCCATCCAGACCATCTACAGCCACGAAGCGGCGCACGTGAGCTTCCTTACGGCGGCGGTCAAAGCGGCCGGAGGCAGCCCCGTGGCCGATACGGCGGCCGGCGGTACGCTTCGTTTCGATTATTCCGCCGGCAGGGGCTCCCAGATGAACGGCCCGCTTTCGGATGTATTCACGAACTACAGCACATTCCTGGCCGTAGCGCAGACCTTTGAAGACACCGGCGTACGGGCATACAAAGGCCAGGCCGGAGCCCTGAGCTCCGACAACGATGTCCTTACGGCTGCGCTGCAGATCCACTCGGTAGAGGCGCGGCATGCCGCACATATCCGTTCCATGCGCCGCGCCGAAGGCTCGCGAGCCACGAAGCCCTGGATCACCGGGAAGCAAAGCACGATAAACAACTCCCTGCTGCAGCCGAGCTATGACGGTGAGGACAATACCATACAGGCGGGGATAAATATCGCCGGTATCGGCGGCATCTCCGTGGATACGGCCACCGAAAGCTTCGACGAACCGCTGGATATGACGACCGTCACGACGATCGTGAGTCCGTTTATTTACTAGACGCTTACCTGCAAACCGGGACCTTACAGCCGTCCGCCGGC
>JASLDA010000156.1 GCA_030151745.1 Chitinophagaceae bacterium
GAACACGCAGGCCAGGAACACGAGTGCGAAGGCATTGTGCACGGCCAGCCGAACCCGTTGCTTGCGCTTCTCATCCCAGTTGTCGCGGCGCTTCATGCCGAGGATATCGATGCAGAATGACGAGGTAAGTGCCGTCAGCGCACCGTCGGCGCTGGGGAACAGCGCCGATACGAGGCCGATCAGGAAGCAGACCGTAATAAAGAACGGAGCGTGATGAATGGCGAACGTAGGGAAGAGGTTATCGCCTTTGGCCTTGGCGCCGTCCCACAGCAATTGCCAACCGTCGGCGGTGCCGCTGTATTGCGCCCCGCTCTGCGTGGCGTACAGGTAAACCAGCCCGCCGAGCATTAGGAACAGAAAGACCACCCCGGCCTGGAGGAAATTCAGCACGATCATGTTCTTCTGGCTGTCGGCCAGAGTTCGCACGGAGATGTTTTTCTGCATCATTTCCTGGTCGAGACCGGTCATTGCGATCGTGATGAAAGCCCCGCCGATAAGCTCTTTCAGGAAGAATTTCCCGCTCAGCGGGTCGGTGTTGATGAGCCTGGTCAGGCCTTCGCTGCGCATGGCGGCCCAGGCCGTTCCCGCCTTCAGATCCAGGGAGTGCAGCATATAGCCCACGCAGGCAATGAGCGCAAGGAGCATGAACGTCGTCTGCAGCGTATCGGTCCATACGATGGTTTTGACGCCGCCGCGGTAGGTATAGAGCAGGATCAGCCCGAGGATGACGATTGCGGTGACCTCGAAGGAGATGCCCATACGCTCGAGCACGAACAGTTCCAGCACTTTGATGACCAGGTAAAGGCGTAGCGTAGCCCCGAGCGTCCGCGACAGGATGAAGAACAGCGCCCCCGTCTTGTATGCCGTATTGCCGAAGCGCGCATCCAGGTACGTATAGATCGAGGTCAGGTTCAGGCGGTAGTACAGCGGAAGCAGCATATAGGCCACGACGAAGTAGCCGAGCCAGTAGCCGATCACTACCTGGAAGTATCCGAATCCGCCGAAGGGCGCGCCGGGCGCGCCCTGGAGCCCGACCGTACCCGGTACGGAGATAAAGGTCATCCCGCTCAGGGAGGTGCCGACCATGCCGAAGGCTACCACCCACCACCTAGAAGAGCGGTTGCCGATGAAGAAGCTTTCGTTGTTAGAATGCCGGGAGGTGTAGAACGCGATGCCCAGGAGCAAGGCGAAGTATGCCAGAATGATCCCGAGGAGCAGGCCTGATTGCATCTGCAAATGTAGCTGCTTGCGTCGCTGCGCCCGCAGTGCGCGTTCATTGTGCCGAGGGCGTCTTCGCAGCGCCTGCGGAACGCAGTATGCGCAGCGACGCAGCGCGTATACCGTGCATAGCGAAGCAACGCGTATAGCGAGCGTAGCTACCAGCCGATATTGAACCCGATCCTGAAGTCGATCCGCCGCAGGTAGGGGCTGTATGGATCCTGGATGACGTCGTACATGCCCAGCAGGTACATGCTGGCATTTGCACCTACCGGCTGCCTGTAGCCGAGGCCCAGCAGGACCGCCGGGGAATTGTAGTTCACTTTATAGGAGATGGGATCGCCGACGGTGGGGCTGTTGGGGTCGTCGTCCCGTTTATACGCCTTCAGACTTTGCATATCGTATTCGGCCTCGGCCTGCACGAATAAGTTGTCAAGGATCAGGTAACGTCCCCAGACTGAAGGGTAGAAAAAGGTCGATTTCAGCGGGAAATACTGGTAACCGCCGGCAGAGGCGCTATATATTTCGAAGAAATTGCGCGCACGGTAATATTTAAATCCCAGTCCGATGCCCCCCGCGAAGCTTTCCGTCAGCCGGTAGCCCAGAACCGGCGCTACGGCGACGCTTGTAACGTCGCCGAACCCCAGCCCGAAGCCGCCTCCGTAGATGAGCTTGCTGGGGTCGAAGCCCTTGGGTTCCTGCTTTTTCGGCCGTGACGTCATCCGGGCGCCGCTCGAGTTATAGACTTGCTGGGCTTGCAGGCTGCCGCTGAGGCAGATGCCCAGCAGCAAGATCGGGACGAAATACTTCATACAAGGCGGAAAGCTGTTCCGGAGCAGACAAAAATAAGGCAGCCACGAGCCCCTGATAAGGCCGTGGCTGCCGAAATGCTGTTAAAATATATTTCTCAGAGATCCCGCTTGATTTCATCGATGCCTATGATGGCATAAGGATGCTGGGGAACGCAGTTGGTGTTTTCTCCGGTATTGTAATACTTGATCAGGACGCCAAGGCTGTCGTACTGGAAGCTCGAGTTGAGATAGATGGGCTTTACCAGCGTACCGTCGGTAAAGCGCAGGAGCCAGCCGCAGCCCCCCGGGGTGAGGTCTCTCCCGTATATGACCTGGGCTTGTGTAAAGCCGGCGTCCTGCTTTTTGCAGGCAGACAGCGAAATAATGCAAATGGATGCCAGGTAGAGCAGTCGGCGCATAGAGATTGAAGTCGGATGTCGGTAGTTGACAAAAATAGCGGTTGCGACTGACAAATTCAATCCCCTCCGGAACCTTCGTTCCGGGCCGGCCGGAACCTGCGCAGGATAAGATAGGAGCCCGCGCCCAGCAATCCGCCCAGGGCGTCGGCGAGCGCATCCAGCATATCCCGGCTGCGGTGCAGTGCGGGCAGCCAGCCCTGGAGGCACTCGATCAGCCAGCCCAGGGCTGCCGCGATAACCACGACGAGAACGATCGTCCTTGCCTTGGGATAGGGGAGTGCAAGAAGCCAGAGGAGGCTGAATCCGCCGAACAGCACGAAGTGCGTCCATTTATCGGCGAACGGAACATCCGTTTTGGGCAATTGTTCGCCGGGCCACAGGCAGAGCATAAAAATAGCCGCCGTCCAGGCGATTGCTGCGGCACATGCGGCCTTGCGGAATCGGGACGGCGGCGTCAAAACGGTAGATACGGGACTAGACGGCGAAGCGCCAATCTACGATCTCAAATATGCAATGAAATTACCCGCCGATATGGCTGGTATAGGCTGCGGCGTCGAGAAGCGCTTCGGCCTCAGCAGGATTGCTCATGGTCATTTTCACCATCCAGCCCTTGCCGTAGGGATCCTGGTTTACGTATTCCGGGTTGCTTTCCAGCTCGGGGTTCACTTCGGTGACGGTGCCGGCGACGGGCAGGAACAGGTCTGAAACGGTTTTTAC
>JASLDA010000523.1 GCA_030151745.1 Chitinophagaceae bacterium
GGCTCCAGCATCCATTGACGGATGTTTTTTCGAAACTCGATGTGGTCCTGTGCAAAGGCGTTGGTGACTTCTCGGGCCTCCCAGAAGTGCCAGTAACTGGCCTCGACATACTGCACCGTCGATCGCGGGTCCTGGCAGCTCAGCCAATAGTCAAGCAGCGGCTCTAGGTTCAGCCCCCCGATATGAAGCATCAACAGCAGGGTCAAGGCGTCCTCTAGCGGACGCTGCTCACCAGATGCCAGATGGCCAGCGAAGTAGTTGATCGCGAAGCGATGGAGTACTGAACGCTCAGCTTCATTGAAGGTTTCTGCCGGGCAGCGGCCGACTCGGTCCAAGTACAGCTCGGTGGAGTGATGCACCTCTTCTCCATGGGCGATCAGCTCAAGCAGGCGTGGCAGGAAGTAGAGGATCTCCCAGACAGGCTGCACCTCGCCTTTGGCGGCGGTGTTGTATTCATAGAAGTGTTGTCGAGTGAGCTTGCGCAAAGGCAGTTTTCGCATTTGCTCCTCGAGGGCCGGGCACATGCAGCAAGGACACGCGTCCAGCTGCACGCTCGGTGCCCGGTATCGACCGAACACCTTATAGGCGTCGGCGATGACAGCCTTCATGGATTGCGGGTCAATTGCTGCGAGGCTCATGATGATTGGTGGATCAAAGAAAAAGGGTGACTAGGGTTGATGAAACTTTCACTCCGCCATCCATCGCTGGACCGGGACTTGAACCCGGGCGCCTCAAGATCGCTCTTGAGGCACGCGGCTCTCACCGCGTGCGTCTACCTGTAATTCCATCTGCATTCACCGCGGAAACGGGTGATGCCTTGCTGCGACAAGGGGCGGTGAAACGTCGTGCTCTTCCGCTGAGCTACGGTCCCCCTGATTTGGGACCGGCGGGACTCGAACCCGCGACCACGAGATTAGTAATCTGTAGTTCCACCTGCATTCGCAGCAGGGCATCTCAAAGAAGCGCGACAAGGGACGGCAAGACATAGCCACACTGGTTGCCCAGCTGAGGATTCGAACCCCCGGCGTACCGATGTAGTCCTGCCAGCATTCGCGCAAAACTCATGAGCCCCCGCGTGGCGACGAACGGTCGGTGAGACAGGTTTGGGATGTAGTCCCACCGGCATTCGCCACGCGACGACGCGTGTTGTGTTGAAAGTTGGTGCCCCGGGCGACGAGGGTTGCAAGAGCGGCCTACGGGTTCTCCGTTGCGAGCTTGCCGGCCCGCGCGGCCTGAGTGCGCTGTACTCCTGCAGGCATTCGCCTGGGACACCTTCCAAATTGCGATGTCGCGGCCTTACTGCGCGGCCAGCGACACCTTGTCGATTTCGCCGACCCAGTGCTCGGCGTCCATCGTGCCGGCGGCGAAATTCGCCACCATGGTGAACACCGCGTCCGAGAAGCCGCCAACATTCAGGATGTCGTGCCGCTCCGCGGCCTGCGTGGTCGCCGTGGGCTGGATGTCGATGCACACCAGGCGCGCCTTCGGGTTGCGCTGCTTCAGCACTTCCCATTCGCGCAGGGTCTGCGTCGCACCGCGCCGGTTGGCGTCGACCCAGGACTCGTTGTCCGAGACCAGGATCACCACGTCGACCGCGGCGCGCTCCCGGTTCAGCAGGGCCAGCGGTGCGCTGCAGTTCGTGCCACCGCCCCCGATCTTTGCCAACGCCTGCGCGTTGGTCATCACCGAGTCGCGAGCATTCGGCTGCAGCTTCACCACCGCCTGCTCGAACGGCAGCACACGGGCCTGCGGGTTCTTGCGCAACACCGCCGCGGCCACCAGGGCGGCGACGTCGATGCAGCGCACGCTGGAGGTCGCCGAACCGCGATGCCCAGACACGGCCGAGCTCATCGAGCCCGACACGTCGGGGCACACCACGACACGACCCGTCAGTGCCGGCACATGGGCCACCGACAGCTCCATCGCATCCTGCAGCGCATCGCGCACCTGGGCCGGCACCGCATCACCGGCCGCCTTGAAGGCGGACAGCAGCTGGTACGGCATCACCCGCGCCTTGGCCACGGCCTGGGCATCGCTCAGCTTGGCGGCGACGGCCTCGGCCATGCCGGGGAGGTCGAACACGCCATGCCGGGCGAAGGTGTTCAGGTTCTGACGCACCATCTGCCACGAGCCCTGGCGGGCGATCTGCGCCCATTGGGCGGAGCTCAGCGCCAGCGCAGTCAGCATCTGGAAGGGCACCTCGGGCACGTCGGCGGCCACGCCCTGGGCGCCCTCGCGCTTGAAGCGCTCGAACGCCTGGGTGATGGGCGGCAGAGCCGCTTCATCGAAGGGACGACCGATCAGCCATGCGAACCACGCCGCGCGCCAGGCCTCGGCCGGCTTGGGGTGGACCATCTTCACCACGTCGGCCAGCGACGGCGTGTTGCCCACGGCGGCATTCAGCAGTTGCTTCTCGGTGGCCGTCAGCAGCCAGTGCTGCACCAGCTTCTTGGGGCGCGAGCCCAGCGACTTGCGGCCCACGGCACCGCTTCGCAGGATTTGCACGAAGTTGCGCAGCATCTTGCCGTTGTCTACGACGCGAGAGAACACCTGGTTCAGCAGGGCCACATCGCGCACCGCCAGGCTGGCCGCCAGCAAGGCGGGCATGTCCTTCATGTAGCCGGACTGGCGACCATAGATCGCGGTCTTGGCGACGAAGGCGGGTTCCAGCTTCTGGGTCAGCGCCAGCACCTGGTCGAGTTGGTCCTCCGCGTTGGCGTAGAAGGTCCGGCTCAGGCAGCCGGTGGCGGCCAGTTGCGCCAGCTGATGGCGAGGGCCGAAGGCGTAGGCCGGCGCCTGCTCGGCGTTGCGCGCCGTGGCTGCGGGCAGCAGGGCGCCTTTGATCGTGTGGAAGAGCTGGGTGTTGACCATGAGGTTCTCCTCTTTTGCATTCAAC
>JASLDA010000179.1 GCA_030151745.1 Chitinophagaceae bacterium
TGGTTCCAGGCCCGGCAGTCCGTGCGCAAGGCCCTGAACGAGGGAAGCCGGTATATCGTGTTCGGCAAGGTAAACTGGTTCAACGGGGAGCCCTCCATCGCCCACCCGGAAATGGAGCCGCTCAACGCGGAGACCAACCGGGCGGGACTGCAGCCCATGTATTCGACGACGCAGAAGCTTATTTCGCGGGGCATTACGAACCGCTCGTTTGCGAAGCTGACCCAGGCCCTGCTGCTGCAGCTCGGTCCCCGGGATATCCCGGAACTTCTCCCGCAGGACCTGATGCGGCAGTACGGCCTGATGCCCAGGGATCTCGCGCTGCGGGCCATCCATTTCCCCGAAACCGACGCGGAGCTGGAAGCGGCCACACGGCGCATCAAATGGGAAGAGCTGCTTGCCTCGCAGCTAAAGATCGCCCAGATCCGGAACCAGCATGCCGTGCAGCGGGGCTGGGTATTCGGCCGCGTCGGCGACAACTTCAACACCTTTTACAGCGAGCATCTTCCCTTTCCCCTGACGGGCGCCCAGAAGCGCGTGATCCGCGAGATCCGGCAGGATACCGCGACGGGTCACCAGATGAACCGGCTGCTGCAGGGAGACGTGGGCAGCGGCAAGACCATCGTAGCCGTGCTCTGCGCGCTCATAGCAATGGACAACGGCTTCCAGGCCTGCATCATGGCGCCCACGGAAATCCTGGCCCGGCAGCACCACGAGGGCATACAGGCCCTGCTGGCCCCGATGGGTATCCGGGTAGCGCTGCTGACGGGCACCGTAAAAGGCAAGGAGCGCCGCGAGATCCTGAGCGGGCTCGCGGACGGGAGCATCCCGATCAGCGTAGGTACGCATGCGCTGATCGAAGAAAGCGTGCAGTACAGGCACCTGGGGCTCGCCATCATCGACGAGCAGCACCGCTTCGGCGTGGGACAGAGAAGCCGGCTGTGGAAGAAGAACAGCACGCCACCCCATATCCTTGTAATGACGGCCACGCCGATCCCCCGGACCCTGGCGATGACCCTTTACGGGGACCTGGAGGTTTCGGTGATCGACGAACTCCCGCCGGGCAGGCAGGCTATCCGTACGATCCACCGCCCCGAAATGCACCGGGTGCGCGTAATGGAGTTTATCCGCAGCGAGATCGACAAAGGGCGGCAGGCCTATGTGGTTTACCCCCTGATCGAGGAGAGCGAGAAGCTCGACTTTGAAAGCCTGATGGCCGGCTACGAGCAGGTAAAAACTTTTTTCCCGGATCATAAGTACCATATTGCCATGGTCCATGGCCGGCAGGATGCAGGCGAACGGCAGCGGAATATGCAGCGCTTCGTCTCCGGCGAAGCCCATATCCTGGTTGCAACGACGGTGATCGAGGTGGGCGTGAACGTGCCGAATGCCAGCGTCATGCTGATCGAGAGCGCGGAACGGTTCGGCCTGAGCCAGCTGCACCAGCTCCGGGGCCGCGTGGGCCGGGGCTCGGAGCAGTCGTACTGTATCCTGCTGACCGGCAGCAAGATCGGCGAGGACAGCAAGAAGCGCATGGACGTAATGGTGGGCACCACCAACGGCTTCATCATTGCCGAGGAGGATATGAAGCTGCGCGGCCCGGGGGACATATACGGCACCCGGCAGAGCGGCGCGCTGAAGTTCCGGCTGGCCGATATCGTGGCCGATGCGCACCTGATGGAAGAGACGCGGCAGGCGGCCGGGCAGCTCATCTCCGCCGACCCGGAGCTCCGCCATCCTGCAAATGCCGGCTTGCGCAGCCTGCTGGCAACCGGCGGCTCCCACACCCACTGGAGCAAAATCTCGTAGCGCCACCGGGCTATTCCGCCCCCGAACGCCGCGGCTTCCCGCAGGGAATAAGCCAAATACCTGATTGTCAGCGATCGGCTTGCCATGGCCTGATTTTTCAGATCACCCCATAACCCGGTTCTATTTTATTTGTTTAAATCAAACGTTTGTTTAGTTCAAACGTTTGTTTAACTTTGCCCCGTGGAAACGAACCAGTCCCTGCCGACCCCGTCCTATTCGGATAAGCAGCTAAGCATCATCCGGGCTGCCGAGGAGCTGTTTGCCAAGAACGGCTTCGACGGCACATCGGTCCGCGACATTGCTCATCATGCCAATGTGAATGTGGCCATGATCTCATATTACTTCGGATCCAAGGAAAATCTCTTTGAATCCATCATCACGAACCGGATGGCGAGCAGCGGCATGATGCTGGAAAGCCTGCTGCACGATGAGAAGCTCAGCCCTTTGGAGAAGATGAAGACCGTGATAGAGAGCTATGTGGACCGGATCATGGAGCATCCGTTCTATCACAAGATCATCATGCGGCAGCAGCTTGCCCATGCGACCAGCTGCCTGGATTCGCCCATCACCCGCATCAAGCTGCGGAACATGTCCATCATCAAGAAGATCATTCAGGAGGGCGTCAAAAAGAAGATGTTCATCAAGAACGTGGACGTCCCGCTCCTGTACGCAACGCTGTTCGGCATTTTTTACCAGGTAATAAACAACGAGACTTTTTACCGGCACGTATGGAGCATGGAAGACCTCTCCGAGGATGCCTTCAAGCTCCAGCTCGGCAAGAAGCTGAAAATCCATCTCAAGTATCTCTTACAGTCTGTACTCACTAACCATGAACATTAAGCACATACTCACGCTGGCCTGCATCACCGCAAGCCTGCATGCCGTAGCCCAGCCGGAGACTATGCATATTTCCCTGGGTGAAGCCATCGATAAAGCGATTGTTGCCAGCAATACCCTGAAGCTGTCGCATGCCCGCATCATCGAGGCGACCAGCACGCGCCGTGAAGCTACCCAGCGGCGTATTCCCGATGTCAGCATTTCCGGGAATTATATGTATATCCTCAACACGGACGCCGAAGTAAAGCTGAAGCTCGGCCAGCCGAGCTCAGGCTCCGGATCCGGCGGCGGCACCTCGGAAAGCGGCACCTCCACGGCGTCTCCCAAGAATGTCCTTTACGGCATGGGGACGGTCTCCCTTCCCGTCTTCACCGGCTTCAAGATCTCCAGTGCCATCGAGAGCGCCAAGTATCTGGAAACCGCAAGCAAACTGGACGCGGTGAAGGACCGTGAGGACGTCATCCTCAATACGACTGCGGCCTATATCAACCTGTACAAAGCCGGCGAAGCCGTGCGTATCGTAGAGCAGAATCTCAAAAGCGCACAGTCCCGCGTCAAGGAATACAGCAATCTGGAGCAGAACGGCCTCCTCGCTCGGAACGACCTGCTCAAGGCGCAGCTGCAGCAATCCAACGTGGAGCTCAGCCTGCTGGATGCACAGAACAACCTGCGGGTGACCAATATCAACTTCAACCTGATGCTGGGCCTCCCGGAAGAAACGGTGCTGGTCCCGGACTCCGTGTTCAGCGGAAGCACCGAGAGCCGCAACCTGCAGGACTGGGAGATGCTGGCGCTGCAGTCCCGCAGCGACCTCCAGTCGCTCGACTACCGGGAGAAGGCAGCCTTCCAGGGCATCCGCTCCGCAAAGTCCGACTACTACCCTTCCCTCGCCGTTTCGGCCGGCTATATCGGCGCTTACATTGAAAACGTCGTTACCGTCAAGGACGCCCTCAACGCCGGCGTCGGCATCCGGTACAGCCCGCTTTCATTCGTGCGCGTCGGCTCCAATGTGGCAACCGCGAAAGCCCACCTGCAGACCGTGCAGGCAAACAAGGCCATCCTCACCGACGCCGTCCGCGTGCAGGTGACCCAGAACTACGAAAATTTCCTGCTGGCCGAAAAGAAGATCGACGTATATGCCAAGGCCGTTGAGCAGGCGGAAGAAAACTATCGTATCGTAAACAACAAATACCAGGCGCAGCTCGCCACGACCACCGATGTGCTGGATGCGGACGTCGCCCAGCTCCAGGCCCGGCTTAACTACGCCTTCAGCAAGGCGGACGCAAGCCTCGCCTACCAGAAGCTGCTCCAGGTCGCCGGCATCATCGGCCAGGGTAAATAATCGCCAGTACTTAATCCCACAACACTGAATACCATGTCCACAGCAAATACTACAATGAACAACCCGGCGGAAAGCGCAGAGAATGCGGCGCCGAAACGTAAGATCAATAAGCGCTTCCTCGTCATTCTCACCGTGCTGGTCATAGGCGGCGGCACCTTCGGCATCGTCAAATACAACCACGCGCAGCACCATGAGGAAACGGACGACGCACAGGTGGAAGCCAATATCGCACCGGTCATCCCCCGCGTCGCCGGCTATATCAATGAGGTCCGCGTCCACGACAACCAGCGCGTGAAGAAGGGCGACACCCTGATGATCCTCGACGACCGCGACCTGCGCATCCGCCTGGAGCAGGCCGAAGCCGCGCTGGCAGCCGCCCAGAGCAGCCTGACCTTCAGCGAAGGCAGCACCAGCGTCGCCCAGGCGAACGTAGCGACCAGCGAAGCCAATGTCGCCACCGTGAACGCCCAGATCGAAGCCGCCAAGGTGACCGTATGGCGCGCTACCCAGGACTACAACCGCTATGCCAACCTGATCAAGGATCACAGCATCACCCAGCAGCAATACGAGCAGGGCCTCGCCGCCAAGCAAAGCGCCGAACGCCAGCTCCAGATCCTGGTTGAGCAGCGCAATGCCGCAGCCCGTCAAAGCGCCGCCGCAGCCCGCCAGAGCTCCGCGACCGGCAGCAATATCGGCGTAGCGAACGCTACCATCAAGCAGCGCCAGGCCGAGGTCGAAAACGCCCGCCTGTCCCTTTCCTATACGGTCGTTACGGCGCCCGAAGACGGCTTCGTCTCCAAGGTCAACGTACAGCCCGGCCAGTATGTGAACGCCGGCGGCAGCCTGTTCTCCGTAGTGCTCGACAACGACCTCTGGGTCGTGGCAAACTTCAAGGAGACCCAGCTTCCCAAGATGCGCGAAGGCCAGGAAGTGGAAATCTCCGTCGACGCCCTGGGCGGCGAGACCTTCAAGGGCCGCGTCAGCTCGTTCTCCCCGGCCACCGGCGCGCGCTTCAGCCTGCTGCCCCCGGACAACGCCTCGGGCAACTTCGTAAAGGTGGTGCAGCGCCTGCCGGTCCGAATCGAGTTCGCCGACCGCAAGGATCCCCGTATACAGCGGCTTCGCGCCGGTATGAACGTCGTGGTCGACGTTCATATCTGACCCCTCTTTTCACTGCCTTCGCGGTACGGAATACCGCCGCACCGCGAAGGCCAACTTTCAATATTACATGAGCACTACACAAGCGGCAGCGCGTCCGGTCGCCGGACATGCCGCACCGGCCGAATCGCTGGTGGAATATGGCTCCAGGCGGGTCATCATCACGCTCACGGCCATCTTCTGCGCCCTGCTCGAGATCGTCGACTCCACGATCGTGAACGTGGCGCTGAACGATATGAAGGGGAACCTCGGCGCCACGCTCGAAGACGTAGGCTGGGTCATCACTTCCTACGCAATCGGTAACGTGATCATCGTTCCGATGACCAGCTGGCTCTCCCAGCAGTTCGGCCGCCGCAACTATTTCGGCGTATCGGTCATCATCTTTACCATCTGCTCCTTCCTTTGCGGCCAGGCCACGGGGATCTGGGAGCTGGTATTCTTCCGCTTCCTGCAGGGCCTTGGCGGCGGTGCGCTGCTGGTAACCTCGCAGACGATCATCACCGAGAGCTATCCGCCCGAGAAGCGCGGCATGGCCCAGGCCTTCTACGGTCTCGGCGTTATCATCGGCCCGACCCTCGGCCCACCCCTGGGCGGCTATATCACCACTAACTTCAGCTGGCCTTATATCTTCTACATCAACATCCCCATCGGCATCATCGCCGCAGCCCTCGTATTCGAGTTCGTCCGCTCCCCGAAATACAGCGAGAAGCGTTCCGGCAAGGATATCGACTTCCTTGGTATCATCCTGCTCAGTCTCTTCGTGGGCTCGCTGCAGTACGTCCTGGAGCGCGGGCATCAGGACGACTGGTTCGAATCTCCGCTGATCACTCAGCTGACGGCTCTTTCCGTCGTGAGCTTCGTACTCTTCATCTGGCGCGAGCTGGTGGCCGAGCACCCCATCGTCGAGCTGCGCGTGCTGAAAGACCGGAACCTGAGCATCGGTACCGCGCTGAGCTTCGTGCTGGGCTTCGGCCTGTATGGCTCGACCTTCATCATCCCGCTGTTCACGCAGAGCATCCTGAACTGGACCCCGCTCCAGGCCGGCATGCTGATGATCCCCGCCTCGATCGCGACGGCCTTCCTTATGCCTATGGTAGGTCAGCTGCTCACCCGCGGCGCGAAGCCCCAGCTGCTGGTGTCCTGCGGTATGGCGCTGTTCGCCGTATTCTGTTTCTGGGGTTACAGCATCCTGTCGCCGACGACGTCGAGAGACGACTTCTTCTGGCCGCTGATCGTGCGCGGCGTAGGCATGGGCATGCTGTTCATCCCGATCACCGCGCTTTCGCTTTCCAGCCTCCGCGGGCAACAGATCGGCCAGGGTGCGGCATTTACCGGCATGATGCGCCAGCTGGGCGGCTCCTTCGGCATCGCGGTGATCACGACGCTGATCTCCCAGCAGAACACCAAGCACTATGTAGACCTGATCGGGAACGTACGCGCCGACAATCCCGCCTACGTCGCGAAAATGCAGGCGATGAAGGGCGCGTTCCAGGCCCGCGGCATGGCGCCGAATCTCGCCGAAGGCAGCGCGATCCAGGCAATCGGCGGCAGCGTGATGAAGCAGTCGGCGATCCTGTCCTATATGGATATCTTCCTCTGGCTGGGCGTTATGTTCCTCATCTTCGTGCCGATGATGCTGTTCGTAAGACAGCGCAAGGGCAGCGGACCTAGCCGCGAGGAAATGATGAGCGCGCATTGATTCAGCAAGCGTTTTTTTGAGGCCCCCGCAATGCCCGGTTTTCGTGCGTTGCGGGGGCTTTTCGCGCCGCAGAGAACCTCTTTTCAGGTGCTGGCAAGCGGGATCCGGGTGAGCCATGGCAGGCAGCGCCCGGAGAGCCCCTGTTTTTCTTCCCTCCGGACGAAGCGGCTTCTTAACCTTTCATAAACATCACTGCAAGGACAGACCGGCCGGCTCCCCGGCGGGAGCCAGCTCGCGCGATAATTAACCGGGATTCATCTAATAAATCAATGAGTTAAAAACGCTTTTGTATTTCAGAGAACAACGAATATATTAGCGGTCCCAAGTCAAGACCGCGTGCGCTTCTATAAAACCCTGCCACTGCCCCTTCTTGCCGGGCGGCCTGCGCCCTGGGCGGTCCTGCGGGCACAGGAAAACGATGCTGCCGAGATGCAACTCCGGGCCAAGCGCTACCTGGAGTTCAGGCTCCGCCGTCTGAGAATATTTGAGGCCCGGTTGAAGCGCCGCTGTACAGTTTCCCAAAAGAAGGAGGCTGGGATCACGGTTCTGTACGATTTCTGGTGGAAGGAAAAACAATTATCCAATCCTATAATTATCCGCTTTTTATACAATTAAACATGAAAAAGACTGTTTGGATATTATTCGCCCTGTTCCCCTCAGGAGTCTATGCGCAGTTCAACAGTGATGCCAAAGCCTTTCCTGAGTATGTTGAGCACAAGCAGATTGTCGGGGAGCTCAAAGGGAAATCCAATGTGATACCTTTCAATCTGCCCGACTATAACTCGATGGTATCGGTCAATGAAAGCGGAGATGGCATTATCTCCGTGCCGCTGACTACGGTCAAAGGGCGGAAACTCACCTTGCCCATATCGCTCACATACGTGACCAATGGAATTAAGGTTGACCAACGCTCCTCGGAAGTAGGCCTGGGCTGGTCGATCAATTTCGGAAGTGTCACTCGGAACTTCGGCGCTTATGAACCTGACTATACTTTTCTAGGTAAAGAAACTGAAATGAGGAGCGTTGCCAATGCGCCTAAAGGAAGAGTAGAAACATTTGAGTTTTCCAGCAATCCACCAACGGCAACAAGCTACCCACCCAATTTTCATAACAAGGCACTGGACTACTCAGGGGTAAGCTCAAGCTTTACGCCTGATGAATACATCGTAAATATTCCCGGTCTCGATGGGAACAGCTTCTGGAACACCAATACCCAGACCGGCGCAACCAGTCCGACATTTGAATTTGCCCGTCATGAAGCGAGCTCCATCGCCTTTGACAAGCAGACATTTTCTATCTCGCAGGAAATCTCCCGGATCAACGAGTTCCGATACCTGGAGCATTATTACAACGGCAACAAGAACAATCCGTCGCAGGCGCTGCTGCGGAATGACGGCTATAATATGGCTTCCGCCATCGGCCTGTATCCATATGTTGTAAACAGAGGCACCAAGGCGCTCGGCGGCACATACCCTGCAAACAGCGGGGTAAGCTACAATCCATTGAATCTGCTCTCCCAGACGAAGGCCGGACGTGTTGAATACGAGGATTACTCGAAGTTCACGATAACGAAGCCGGACGGAACGGTGTATGTTTTTGGACGACCGCTGCATGGCCAGAAATACTATTTCGAAGAAGACCCCTTCTGGAGCACGGTCCATGTCAGCGATCAGTCCACGCCTCCCTCCGATGATATTTACAATGAGTTCTGG
>JASLDA010000012.1 GCA_030151745.1 Chitinophagaceae bacterium
TGAGTGCTATACAATCGGGAGAAATATTTAAAGCTGGCTTTTTTTGGACAGCGATATATTCGACTTCTTCTCCGCTCATCAGCAATCCATTTAATTTATCTGCAATTTTCTCTATTGCTCTGGATCCTGCTCCTCATTGAGGAAATTTTTTAAATTTTCGATCATAATGCAATAATAATACAGTGTCGGCGCGAATTCTGATTGGTATTTAATTAATGGCCAAGGTACCGGTACACAACCGGAAAATCTGGCCTTCTCCCGGCCGCGAGTTATTTTTACGCCCGTCCCGTGTTCCCCTGATTATAAATGAGCCTCCGGCCATACCTTCTCCTCGTCCTTGCGCTCGTATGCACCTGCCTGGACCTGCGGGCCCAGCCGGCGCGTGCGCGGAAGGCTTATGAGGCGGCCCTGCGTGCCTATGCAAAGCACGACTGGGATAAGGCTGAGCGCAATATCCGTTCGGCAATAAAGATCTGTCCGGGGTATACGGATGCCTGCATCACCTACGGCGAATGGCTGATGGCACGGCAGCAGTACGGGGTCGCCGCATCCGTATTGGGGGAAGCGGAAAAAAGCTGCCCCGACGGTAAGCGCATCTTCGCGCTGCAGCTATCGCGGTGCCTGGTTCACAGCGGAGCCATCGACGCGGCGCTGGGCCGGATGCCCTCCGGCTCCAAAGATTCGCTCTGGAGCGCGCTGCGCCGGCAAGCGCTGTTTATCAGGGATGCCCAGATCCATGCGGACACGGCGAAGATCCATCCCGTCGGGC
The DNA here is from genome assembly GCA_030151745.1 of Chitinophagaceae bacterium. Lineage (GTDB taxonomy): Bacteria > Bacteroidota > Bacteroidia > Chitinophagales > Chitinophagaceae > UBA1952. Next base: position 770 of record JASLDA010000012.1, read on the forward strand.
AGATATGGGGCATCAATACCAAAGACCCCGAGCTGTTTCCCTTTCTCTCCGCCGACGGCCAGACCTTCTATTTTACCCGGCGGGTCAACGGCATCGACGAGGACTTCTACTACGCGAAGCCCGATACCTGCGATGTCTGGCAATCGGCGCGGCCTATGCCGTACCCGGTCAATACGCTGCAGCAGGAAGCCGCCATGACGATCAGCACGGACGGGCACTATATGTTCTATATGCGCTGCGACAACCGGTCCATTTCCGGCTACGACCAGGGGGGCTGCGATCTGTACATGGCATATACGGCGGACAGCGTCTGGAGCGTAGCTCAGAGCTTCGGAGGCACCATCAACAGTACCGGCTACGAAGGCATGCCCTGCCTTTCTTCAGACAACCGCGAGCTCTATTTCGTCTCCAACCGGGAGGGGGGGTACGGGGGGCTCGATATCTGGTCTTCCCGCTTCGAGCAGGGGCGCTGGCAGTTGCCGCAAAACCTAGGCCCCGGGGTCAATACGCCCGGCGACGAAACCGCGCCCTTCGTCTATGCAGACAACCAGACGCTTTATTTCGCTTCTACGGGACTCCCGGGCATGGGAGGCTCCGATCTGTTCATGTCCCGCAGGTCGGATACGGGCTGGAGCAAGGCCGTAAACCTGGGCATGCCGCTGAACTCGCCCTTCAACGAAGCCAGCCTCAGCCTGAACCGCTCGGGGGATACCGCCTATTTTTCGACCGACCGCGACTCGCTGGCCGGCAATTACGATATATACAGCTACCGTCTGCCGCAGCGCTACCGCCCGCAGCAGGTGGCCTATGTCAAGGGGCGCGTTTACGACAGCCTGGACGGGAGCCCGCTGAACTACGCCAATATTTTCATTACCGACAGCGCTTCCGGCCGCGAGCTTTACCAGGTGCAGAGCAATCGCGGGGACGGCAGCTATATGATCGCGCTGCCGGTGGACGGGACCTATTCCTTCCTGACCAACCGCATCAATTACCAGGATCTCCCCGATACGCTGAGCCGGCAGCTGTTTACGCCCGGAGCCGAGATCCGGCTCGACTTTGCCATGCTTCCCAACGACTACGAAGCGCCGACCACCGACAGCCTGCTGATGCGGGTCTTCTTTGCGCGGAACAGCACCTCGCTCACCGATTCGGCGAAGATGGTGCTGCAGGACGCCATCAAGCCTTTCGTCGGGCTGCCGAAGTACGAGCTCTTCATCAACGGCTATACCGACAACACCGGCACGCCGATCGGCAACGAGCAGCTGAGCTTCACCCGTGCCAGGGCCGTAACGACAGCGCTTCAGGGACTGGCTATCCCTGCGGACCGGCTCCAGGTCGCCGGCTGGGGCGAGGCTTCGCCCCTGGCCGAGAACGACACGGAGGAACACCGGGATCAGAACCGGAGGGTGGAGATCATTATCCGGAAATAGAGGCCGCGCGGCCGAAGGGCGGTATGCGAAAGGCGGCGTTTCCGCGGGCTTTCATGTCGTGGTTCGATGCTGACCGGCTGCAAGCCTACCGCAGCCCCAGCAATCCTGCCAGCTTCCACAGCCAGTGCCCGTCCCGGCGCAGAACGAGGTATAAGGACCGGTCCGCCCCGAAATTCCGGAAGAACCGCTCCACGCCTGCGTCCATGCTGCCTTCGAAGTCGAAGAGCCTGTTTCCCCGGTTCTTCGCTGCCTTAATGGCATGCCAGAGCAGGGCGCTCATGGATAAGTAATTGTCGGAGCCGGGATTCTGCGCTCCCATGAAATAGTAGCTGCGCTCCTGGTCCCATACGTTCCAGACTATCGCCTGCACCGTATCCTCGCGCCGCGCCACCCAGAGCGTTCCGCAGCCATGGGCCAGGCAGGCGTCCATCAGGCGCTGCATATGGGCTTCGTCGTACGGCTGGGCCACACGCTTGCGCTGCAGCGTAGCCTGCTGGAAGCGGTAGAGCAGGTTTACCAGCTCCGGCTCTTCGGTGATCGAGATCTCCTTTTCGGCGGTCCGGAGATTGCGCCGCAGGCTTTCCTTGAAGCCCTGGAAAATGGCTGTCTCGTCCTGGCGAAGGTCGCAGAGAAAGGTCTGCTGCACGTCGATGCGCAGCCCCGAGCGCCGGAAGAGCCCGGCCTGCTGCAGGCCCGGCGATACCGAAAGCCTCCAGACATCCGAGCCCGGGATGCCGTCCAGCAGCTCGCTGATGACGTCGTATTCGTAGCCGTCCCGGTTGCCCCGCTTGATATCGGCGGGGAAGAAGACCGTCGGGCCGAGATAGGGCGTAAGCCTTGGGTTGCGCATCATGGAGATGCTCCATTTCTCCGTCTGGAGATACGGCCAGACTCCCGTCACCTGGTCGCCTTTGGTCGTAATGCTTACATTCCAGTCTTCCGGGTCGTCGCAGACGGCATCCAGCCACCAGCACTGGGAAAATACCGGCAAGGCCGCAGGATTCTCCCGGCAGATGGCTGTATAGATTGCTTTTTCGGTCACCAGGGCTAAGTTATTGCATGTGCCGGAGGGGAGCGCAGCTTCCTGCGATTTTCATGCAGTTTCCCGCGGCCGTTCACCGGGCTGTGCTTCAGGGGCCGTCTCAATCGAAATGCAGCACCCGGGCCGGCTGGATGCGCCGGATATAGAGCAACGGGAGTATCGTGCTCGCAACGCAGAGCACCAGGGTGCCGGCATCCAGCAGCAGGATCTGCCACCAAACGATGCGTACCGGTACGGCGGCTACGTTATAGGTCTCTTCCGGCAGCCTGATGAACTGCCACTTCGCCTCGGCCACTGCGAGGCCGAGGCCGATGATATTGCCGATGAGCAGGCCCAGTCCGCTGATAAGCCCGGCCAGGCTTAGAAAAAGCGCCCAGAGCTTGCCCGGGGCCAGGCCCAGGGCCTTCAGCAAGCCGATCATCACCGCCCGGTCCACCATCAGGATAAGCATCGATGAGCCCAGGTTGATCAAGGCTACGATACCTACGATGATCAGCAGGATGCGCCCGTTCGTATCCTGGGTCTTCAGCCAGCCGAATACGGATTCGTAGATCGACGGGATGCTGCGCGCATCCATCGGCGGGGTGATATACTTGTAGTAGATCTGCTCCGCGAGGGTATCGGCGTCGCGGCTGTCCTGCAGCTCTACCTGATATCCGCTTATGTCCTGCCGGGTCCAGTCGCTCAGCTGCTGCACCAGCCTGATATCGCAGAGCGCGAACTGCCGGTCGACCTCTTCCATGCCCGTATGATACAGGCCGGCGACGCGCAGCTTGCGTATCCGGGGCGTCTCGGCGGTGATCACGTAAAGCCGGACGCTGTCCCCCGTCTTGACGTCGAGCCTCGCGGCGGTACGCTCGCTCAGCAGGATATCGCGGCTATAGGCCGTATCGCGAAAGTCGAGCGGGTTTCCGGAAAAGCGGATCTCCGGACGGAAATGCTGCTGCCCGGCAATGCCTTTGAGGCGGATGCCTTCCATCTCGCCCTTGCTTTTCAGGATGCCCGGCCGTACCGCGAAAGGATAGATCGCCTTCACGCCGGGCGTCCCCCGCACCTGCGAGATCAGCTGCTCGTTGTACTGCACCGGGGCGCTCTGCACGATCAGCTCGCTGTTGCTGTCGTACGGCCCTATCACGACCTCGCCCCAGAAGGCGAAAAGCTTGTTGCGGATCACTTCCTTGAAGCCCCCTATGAAGGCCAGCGACAGGATCATGACGGCGACGCTCAGCGCGGTAGCACCCACGGCCAGCTTGATGATGAAAGC
>JASLDA010000223.1 GCA_030151745.1 Chitinophagaceae bacterium
TAACACATAAATGATTCCCGGCAGAGCCGATCCTGAATTAAATTTGCAATCTATATTTCAATCAACAGTTACATAACCCTGCATGCGAAACCGCTACCTCGTGTTTCTGGCTGCTCTTTCCCTGACCGCTCCGGCAGCGGCACAAAAGCGCATTTACGTAAATGAGTATCTCAATATCGGCGTGGGCAGCCGTAACCTGGCCATGGGCGGCGCTGTATCCGCCAGCGCGAACGATGTGACTGCCGCCTACTGGAACCCGGCGGGGCTGATGCTGGTCAAGCCGGATCTCCAGATCGGCCTGATGCACGCGGAGTATTTTGCCGGGAACTCGAAATACGACTATGCCGGCGTCGCCATGCCGCTGAAAGGCAAGAACCGCAGCCTAGGCATCTCTGCGTTCCGCTTCGCAACGGACGATATCGCGTACACGATCGACTATATCCAGCCGGACGGCTCCTTCGACGATTCGAAGCTGAAGTCGATCTCCGCAGGCGACTATGCTTTTCTCCTGAGCTATGCGCAGGACCTGAAGCTGTTCCGGAACCCGGAGATCCAGACCCGGGCCGGCGCCAACGCGAAGATCCTCTACCGGCACATCGGCTCCATGGCCAACGCCTGGGGCGCGGGGCTGGACCTGGGCCTGCAAAGTAGCTATCGGCGCTGGCGCTTCGGCCTGATGATGAAGGACGTCATCATGACCTATACGGCCTGGAGTTTTCACCTGACGGAGCATGAAAAGCAGATTTTCGGCCAGACGGGCAATGAAATTCCGGTAAAGAGCTATGAGGTGATGACCCCGCGCTTCAATCTCGGCATCGGCCGCTACCTGACCCGGGCCGGGAAACCCCTGCAGCTCCTGCTGGAAGTGAACGGCGACCTGACCACCGACGGCCGGCGCAACACGCTGGTGAATAACGCCGACCTGAGCCTCGATCCGCACGCGGGCATGGAGCTCTCCTACAAAGGCATCGTCTATCTCCGGCTGGGCGCCTCGAGCTTCCAGCGCGTGCTCGACGATCGGGACACGACGAACAATACCCGCTATACCTTGTGGCAGCCCAGCGCCGGCGCTGGCATCCGCCTCGCGATCCTGCAGGTGGACTATGCATACACCTCGCTGCAGACGCAGAGCAATCCGCTGTTCTCGCATATCATCTCCGCCCGCCTCGACATCAGCCGCGGCAAGCGTCCTGCATCGGGCGTCAAAAGCCTCGACATACGCCCCGAGCCGGAGCAGCAGCCAGCCACCGGCACGCCCGACACCTCACCTATTAAATAAACCTGCCGTCCTGAAAATATTATGAAGCGATCTCTAAAACGCTTACTGGTCTCCGTCATCGCCGCGCTGTGCTTCTCCGGCGCCTTTGCCCAGTCCGGGCCCTACGGCAACGAGTGGATCGACTACAATAAAACCTACCTGAAGTTCAAGGTGGCGCGGCCGGGTATGTACCGGATCTCCCGCGCCACGCTGACCGCGGCAGGAGTGCCGGCAAGCGTGCTCGGCTCCAACTTCATGCTTTTCCGCGACGGCAAGGAGCAGCCGCTTTACCTGAGCGCGGACAATATGACCGCCACGGACTACATCGAGTTCTGGGGCCGCGGCGGCGACGGCATGCTGGACGGGGAGCTCTACGGCAATACCAGCATACAGGCCAATGAACGTATGAGCCTGTTCACGGACACGGCCGTCTATTTTCTCTGCTATGACGCCGCCGGCAACCACCTTCGTTTTCAGCAGGCTGCGAACAATATTCCCGGCGGAACGCTCAGCTCCGAGCCTTATGTGCTGAATACGGTCGGATTCAATCCCCGCAACGCTTTCCTTCAGGGGCCCACGCACAGCCACAACCCGGCCGACGAGCTGGTCTCCGCGCAATTTGAAACGGGCGAGGGCTTCGTGGATGCAGTCGGCTCGGTCAATCAGCCCGTAGCCACGACCTTGGCGGCTCCGAACCTGGTAAGCGGCTATCCCGGCTCGCTCTACGCAACGGTGCTGACCCGCTCATATATCGATCAGCACCGCATACGGCTGCTTTTGAACAATACCCAGCTCGGCGACGAGTCCTTCGGCGCTACCGAGACCAAGCAGTACAAGGCCAGCGTGCCGGCCGCCGTGCTCGCTGCCGGCAACGACCTGCGTTTCGTCTCCGATCCTGCCGTGACCGGCACCCTGAACGTGTACGGCATTTCGATGGCCGAGCTGCAGTACCCGCGCAACCTGGACATGTCAGGGGTGGTGGACGCCCAGTTCGACCTCCCGGCGAACGGCTCGAACCAGTACCTGGAGTTTACCAATCTGGGAGCGGCCCGGCTGTACGATATGAGCGCGAACAAGTGGTATGACGGGAACACCGCGGTCAGCGGCAAGACCCGCTTCTACCTGGATCCCGCTAACGCGACGCGCCGCTTCGTGATCCTGGCGAACGCCGGCGCCGGCCAGAAGATGCTGAGTCCGGTCAAGAGCTTCCGCTTCACGGATTTCACGGCCAGCGCCATGCAGGGCGATTTCGTCATCATTTCCCACTCCGATCTGATGGCTCCCACCGGCGGGCGCATGTATGTGAACGAGTATGCCGCCTACCGCGCTTCCGCAGCGGGGGGCAGCCGCAAGGTCGTCACCGCCGATGTCACGGAGCTGTACGATCAGTTCGCTTACGGATACGATACCCACCCGCTTTCCATCAAGCATTTCCTGCGCTATGCGCTGGATCGCTGGAACACCAAGCCGACGGACGCCCTGCTTATAGGCCGCGGCCTCCTTTACGATATGTATAAAGCATATCAGGCCGCTCCCGCCGGCAAGTATGTGTACCCTGTCGTTCCGACCTACGGAAATCCCGGCTCGGATCTGGATTTCGTGATGGAGGGAGATCATATCCCCCGCATGCGCATCGGCCGCGTGCCTGCCTGGAGCCCCGTGGAAGTGGGCAATTACCTGACCAAGCTGCAGAACTTCGAGAACGAGCTCCGTACGCCTGTGGTTCCGACCGCGGCCTCCGAGGGCTGGAAAAAGCGCGTGATGCACGTGATCGGGGCGTCAAACAAGGCGCTGGGCGATCAGCTGGCCGGGAGCCTGGCCGCAGCCGGCACCTACCTTACGGACTCGTTTGCCGGAAAGAAGATCTACACGATTGCGAAGTCCGACAACCAGGCGGTGCTTACGGTGAATTCCGCGTTGGTGGATTCCCTGCTGCGGGCAGGCACCAGCATGATCACCTTCTACGGGCACGCGTCGCCCTTCGCGTTCGACTATAACCTGCCTGCTCCCGGCTCCTACAGCTGCCCGGCGCGCCTGCCCTTCTTCACGGCGCTCGGCTGCGATGCCGCCCAGATGTTCACGCTCGAGACCCAGAAGAGCCTGGCGGAAGCCTATGTGATGACTGCCAACAGCGGTTCCATCGGCTTTCTCGCCTCGGATAACGTGAGCTTTACGGACCTGGACGATATCTACCTGTTCGCATTCTATTCCGATATCTCGCGCGGCCATTACGGCGCCAAGATCGCGGACAACTGTCATACTGCGCATCTCGCGTCGCTGCGGCCCAACCAGATAGACTCTGCCTATTACAGCACGCAGCTCGAGAGCATGATCTTCTCCGGGGATCCCTCGCTGGGGCATCCCTCCGCCCCCAAGCCGGATTACTACGTCGGAGTCGAAGGCATCAGCAGCTTCCCGGCAAATGTTTCATCCACCACGGACAGCTTCCAGCTTAGTATCGTGACCTACAATCTCGGCAAGGCCATCCAGGACTCCGTCGCTGTGAAAGTAGAGCATATCAACCCCAAGGGGAACGTGAGCGTCTCCCGCATATATGCAATCCTGAACCTGCGCAACTCCGATACGACGACCATCACGTTGCCCGTAAACGAAGTCGAGGATCTCGGCCTGAACAAATACCGCGTCACGATAGATGCGAACGAGCGCTACGATGAGATGAGCGAGGCGAATAACGTGGCCGTATACGATCAGTTCATCTATTCCGATAACCTGGTCCCGGTTTACCCGAAAGAGTTCGCCATTGTCGGATCGTCCCAGGTCACGCTCAAGGCCAGCACCCTGAACCCGTTCCGCAAGAACGGCCACTATCGCATGGAAATGGATACGACAGAGCTGTTCAACAGCCCGCTGCGCCAGCAGCTGAGCGTGGTCAGCAACGGCGGCGTGATCCGGTGGACCCCTTCCGGAGGCCTGCGCGATTCCACGGTCTACTATTGGCGTACCGCCTACGACACCCTGGTGAACGGCGGCTACAACTGGACGAACAGCAGCTTCGTACATATCGACAAAAGCCCTTCCGGCTGGAACCAGAGCCACTATTACCAGTATAAGAAAGACAACAGCCCGGCTATGACCCTGGGCGCCGACCGCGTGTTCCGCTTCGGCCGCATCGACCATAAGCTGCAGGTGGATCATATGCTGCTCGGAGGTTCCGGGAACTACGACCTGGACGGCGTAAACGTGCGTACCTATTGGGACGATATCCGCGTGGAGCAGTCTTCCTACAACGGCGTGTACCATGCGCTGCAGGTCATGGTCATCGACACCGCGACGGGGCGGATCTGGTTCAATGACGGGCGTACCCCCGGCGCCCCGCCGTCCGCCGGCACCCAGCGAGGCCTTTACAGCCGCCAGTTCGATCTCGGCTCCCAGGCAGGCCGGAACTATGCGGCACGGTTCCTGGATACCATCCCGAACGGCTCCTATGTACTGATCAAGAACACCTGGTGGAAGAACCTCGGTGCACCGGCCACGGTAGATGTGTGGAAAGCGGACAGCACCTCGGCGGGCGGCGCCTCCAAGACCCTGTACGCGGCTATGCTGCGCCTCGGCTTCAACCAGATCGACAGCTTCAACCGCGAGCGCGTATTCGTACTGATGTGCGTGAAAGGCAACAGCGATTACCCCGTATCCCAGGACTTCACCAGCGACGATACCAGCAAGATCCACAAGCTCTGGATCATCACGGGCAGCGATATCCGCGGCGAATGGAACAGCACGACGGTAGGGCCGGCCAAGGAATGGAAATCGGTACTCTGGAAGACCGGGGCCCGGGACACCCTGCCGCAGAACGACAGCACCGCGCTCACCGTGACCGGCGTGAATGCCGCGGGCGCCGAAACGCTGCTGTTTGATCGGGCCACGGGCGACCTGGATCTTTCGACCGTCTCCGCAGCGACCTATCCCTACCTGAAGCTGAAATGGCTGAGCAAGGACTCGATGAATACCACCAGCACCCAGCTTAAGTACTGGCGCGTGCTGTATACGCCGGTGCCCGAAGCTGCGCTGAATCCTTCGGCTTACCTGGTGTTCAGCGACAGCCTCGCGCAAGGGCAGATGCAGACCTTCTCGACGGCTATCGAAAACCTGAGCGACCTGCCTATGGACAGCATGCTGGTGCGCTTCCGCATCATCGGGGCCGGTGGCGTGAGCCGTCCGCTGGCGGACAAGCGCTATCGCAAGCTGCCGGGCAACGATACCCTGCATACCGATCTGACATTCGACCCCGCGAACTATCCCGGTCAGAATTACCTCTACATAGAGGCCAACCCGGATAACGACCAGCCCGAAGAATACCACCCGAACAATCTCGGCTATCTTCCCTTCCATATCAGCGTGGATGAATACAATCCCCTGCTGGATGTGACCTTCGACGGCGTACATATCCTGAACGGGGACATCGTCTCGGCCAAGCCTTTCATCAAGATCCGGCTGAAGGACGAGAACAAGTACCTGGCGCTGAATGACAGCAGCCTCCTGACGGTGGCGCTGCGCAAGCCCAACTCCGGTACTCCCGTAAACATACCTTTCGACGGCAATGTCTGCCGCTTTATTCCCGCGACCGGCGACGGTGCGAACGAGGCCTACGTAGAGTACCGTCCGGACCTGCTGCAGGATGGCATCTACCAGCTGACCGTGACCGGTGCCGACCGCAGCGGGAACGGGGCCGGTACCAGCAGCGGCTCGGGCAGCCGCGCTGCATACAAGATCGAGTTCGAGGTCGACAATACACCCTCGATCACGCATGTGCTGAACTATCCGAACCCTTTCAGCACCTCTACGGCATTCGTCTTTACCATGACCGGCTCACAGATCCCCTCGCAGCTTAAAATCCAGATCCTGAGCGTGACCGGGAAGGTCGTGCGCGAGATCACCAAGGAAGAGCTCGGGCCCCTGCGCATCGGCCGAAATATCACCGAGTACAAATGGGACGGCCGCGACCAGTTCGGCCAGCTGCTGGGCAACGGCGTGTACCTGTACCGCGTCGTCAGCTCCCTGAACGGGCAGGACCTGGAGCTGCGCGGCGACTCGAAGCTCAGCCTGGACCGCGGCGCCGGCATCGATAAGTACTTCAAGAACGGCTACGGCAAGATGTATATCATGCGGTAAGCCTGCCCCCCAGGCATCGAAACCCGGCCCGCTCCCGCAGGCCGGGTTTCTTTTTTGATGTGACCTCCATGGGGCCGAAAGCCTCGGGCAGGAGAGCGGCATTGCCGTTCATGCTGCGCGCAGTGCGTCTTTTGCCTTGTAAGGGACGATGCCGCTTGATTACCACACCTGGACAATAGTGTAATCTGTCACGAAAATTTCACAGGAGATTTTGTTTTTCGGAAAAGCGCCTTACCTTTCGGAACAGTAATTACTCTTGGGATTGATGAAACGACTGCTATTCTCGCTGCTGTTACTCTCTGCATTCAATTTCAACGCCGGCGCCCAGCACTTTCACCATGAGGTGGGATTGACGGCCGGCGTCGCCAATTACTATGGCGACCTGCAGACATTGAGTGTTCCGAGCTATGGCTATAAGCCCATGGGCGGCATCAATTACAAGTTCTTCATGTCTCCGCATGTGGGCC
>JASLDA010000229.1 GCA_030151745.1 Chitinophagaceae bacterium
CCCGGCGCCATCGGCATCGGCCTCGGCGCCGGGCTGGGCGGCCACGGCCTGGGCCAGCCGGTTGAAGCGGCCCCGCTTGTCGAAGTGCGTGTCTATGATGACGCCCTGGATAAGTCCCAGGCCCGTCGTGATCTTGACCTCGCCTTTGAGGTGGGCCATGGCGGCATTGCCCTCATAGATCATGGTATTGCTCATCGCCATGGCGCCCGCCGAGGTGCCGGCGATGACGAAATGCTCGTTCTCGTAGCGGTCGCGCAGGATTTCGAGAAACTCGGTGCCGCCGAAGATGCTGCTGAGCCGGAGCTGGTTGCCGCCGGAGAGCATGATGCAGTCGCATTCGCGCAGCCGCTGCAGGTATTCGGGCTTCGCCGCATCCTCGCGGTTACGGATGCGCAGGTGCCCTACATTGGTGCACCCCAGCTTGCCGAAGGCATCTTTGTAGTTGACGGCTACCTCGTCCGGGATCTGGGAAGCGGTAGTAATGACCTCTACGGTCGGTTCTCCGTCGGCCTTGATCAGCCTGAGTACATTGCGCAGAATGCCGATTTCGAAAAAATTAAGCCGGTTCCGTTCGATGATGCCCCGCTCGAGGTCCGTCCCCTTGTCTTCCGCGCCACCTACCGAAATCAGATACCCTTTAGGATACGTCACTATGTCCCGATATTTGTTACAACAGTCAAAGGTAGTCCTTTCGGGAACGGCAGATCGGCAATAACAGGGTTTTAGGAATATGAGCTGCCTTGCGGCGCCCTGGAAAGCGCTCCGCAGCGAGGCTGCTCAAGGAACCGTCTCCCGCCTGCTCAGGGCTCCTGGCTTATACCCGGGCTCTCCAGGGCAGCTCTTCAGCCCCGGCCTTGTGGCCGATGTAGCGGGCCAGCACGAACAGGAAATCGGACAGCCGGTTCAGGTAGCTGACGGCCAGTCCGGGAATGGACTCGCCGCCTTCGATCATGCTTACGCAGATACGCTCCGCGCGCCTGCAGATGCAGCGGGCCACGTGGCAGGCAGAGGCTCCGGCATTCCCGCCGGGAATGATGAAGGACCGCATTTCCGGCAGGCTTTCATTCATGAGGTCGATCCGGTCTTCGAGCCAGGTGATGTCGGTATCGTGCAGGTCCGGCAGCTTCATCTTCACGTCCTTTTCCGGGGCCGTAGCCAACTCCGCGCCCAGGGTGAACAGGCGGTCCTGCACCTCGCGGATCCATGCGCTGATTTCAGCATCCTGGCTGAGATCGTTGACCAGGCCCAGCTGCGAGTTCAGCTCGTCGACGGTGCCGTAGCTTTCGATGCGGATATGGTTCTTCGGGACGCGGACCCCCCCGATCAGGGAGGTGCTGCCTTTATCGCCCGTGCGGGTATAGATTCGGAACGCCATATGCAAATGTGCCGCTTTTCTAAGCCCCGGCAATCACGCTCAGGCCATGCTTCAGCGAATGCTCGCGGGCGGTGGCGCTGTGCGTAAAGTAGCAGACTTCGACGCCCAGGTCCTTCATCTGCCGTTCTATCTCGCGGACCTGGGTCAGGTGCTCGGGAACCCGGTGCCGGAGATATACGAAAGGGATGCGGCCGGGAAAGTCCTGGGCCAGTTTCAGGTATATGGACGGATCTTTCTGGGAGTCGTCGCCGAGCAGCACGAAACGCAGGGCCGAAAATTCTTTCAGCAACCTTGCGATCCGGACGTATTTCGCGGCGTGCTTGCCCTGGCCGCTGCGCCAGAAAGACCGTAGGGTCTTGACCGGGCTCAGCAGGAATACCCCTTCGGGCATGCCGTGAAAGCGGCAGAACTCCTTGATATAGTCATACAGGTTCCATTCCGAGCTGCTGACGTAGAAGAAGGGATGTCTCGTGCCAGGTGCGAGGTGGCTGCTTGCGAGCTCTTTGTAATGCTCTACCACGCCTTCGAAGGGCACCCGTGTCCTGGGGTTCTTCGTCAATAGCACGCGCAGCCTCCGGAGCGGGTTTGCGCTGTGGGAAACCAGGAATGTATCGTCGATATCGGACGCGAAAGCGAGCCCGTCCGGCGGGGGGATATAGATCGAGCCCCTGGCCGTTATCGCCGGGGCTTGTATGACGCTGGCTCGTATCTCGTGCCAGCCGGGGTCGAGCCGGGGGCTGATGTCCCAGTCCAGGGCGAAAAAGCCGTCGTCCGCGGTTTTCGTTTCGCGGGATTCGTTCCCGAATTCGACGCGGATGCCGATGCCGCCGGGCGCGGTCTTCACATTGAACATGCGGAATAGGGCGATGGCGTTCCGCCAGATGCTGTTGCTGTAGCGAGGTTCGGGGGCCGGCGGCTTCAGGAATAGCTGTCCCAGCGCCAGCACGTGATTGTTGGCGCCGTAGCCGTGATAAAGTTTCAGTGTCGTCTTGAAGGGGAGGGAAAGCCTGCGCTCCGGCCCTGAATCGGCTGGTGGCGTGTTTGTTGTGGGCAGGGTGAAGGGCATCGTTCCCGTACATGTTAAAACAATATGCCAGTGAAAGGCTTGCCGTATCGCGTTTTATTTATCTTGAATCCTGCCAGCGGTGCGGGGAACGGCCTGCAGGAGCAATGGCGCTCCCTGGCAACGGAATGGTGCGGCACCCGGATGCATGTCCAGGACTGGCTGGAGCTGGGAGAAAAGCCGGCCGGGAATTCCCGCTCCGTCCGGGAGCGTATCGAGGCCTTTCGGCCGGATCGTGTCATCGCCGTCGGAGGGGACGGCACATTGAAGATGCTGGCGGAGATGCTCGCCGGTAGCGACCTGCCGCTGGCCTTTCTTCCTGCCGGTTCCGCGAACGGGATGGCCCTGGAGCTGAGCCTGCCGGCGTCGCCGGACGAGCGGCTCGCACTCGCTATGGAAGGCAAGCCTCGGCGCATGGACATGCTGCGCGTGAACGGGCACTGCTCGGTACACTTGAGCGACATCGGGCTCAATGCGCAGCTGATAAAATACTTCGAGCAGGGCGGCCGCCGCGGGATGTGGGGCTATGTGCGCGAAGCCTGGAAGGTTTGGCGGCGTAAGGAGAAATTCAGCCTGGAGATCCGCGCGGACGGGAATATCATGCGGCGGGAGGCCTGGATGATCGTCGTCGCCAACTCGCGGCTGTACGGGACGGGGCTTGCGATCAACCCCCAGGGCTCGATCTACGACGGACGCTTCGAGCTGGTGATCATGCGGCAGATCTCGCTGGCCGAGATCATGAAGATGATCATTCACAACCGGCGCTTCGACCGGCGGAAGACCGAGGTGATCCGGGTGTTCGACAATGCCAGCATCAGAACGGACCGTCCCGCCTTTTTCCAGGTGGACGGCGAATACATCGGAGAGCTCCGTGAAGTCCGCTGCCATATCGAGCGCAGCGCGGTGATGATCGTCTCCGGCGCGGTCGACTAGCCGGCCGCCGGTTTAATGTGCATGCAGCGAGATCCCGGCGGGGACAATACGGCCTCCCACGCTGTCGCGTTCAGTTTCCCGATCCGGCGGTCGGCTCAGTTCACCGCCTTATTCGCGCAGCAGCTGGAAGCGAAGGCCTCGGGCTTGGCTTTGAAGGCGAAGCCCATGCCGAGGATATAGCCCATAGCCTCGCGGAGCGCTTCATTGCTGCGGAACTGCGGATTGGTGTTGATGTCGGCGTGTACTTCCATGTCGACGTCGTAGCGGTTGAAGAGATCGCAGAGCTCGTAGGCGATCTCTATGCTCATGGCTACTTCGAGCAGCATGCGTTCCTTGATGGAAAACACTTTCGATTGTCGCTCGTTGTGCAGGAACATGAAGCCGCCGTGCTTTTCCCTGAGGAACACGATCACGGTCGCGAATTCCACTTCGGCGCCGTAGACCTGGGAATCCGTACCGATGCAGACTTTCAGCTTGAAACCCTTTTCCGTTTCACGGATGATAGCAGCTTCTACAGCGTCCTTGATGTTTTGCTGGATGCGTTCACCGTTGAACGTGCGCCATAGACTGCTGTTTGAGTTTGGCATACGCGGTTTTTATTAAAGTTAGAAACTTTAATCATGCGCGCGATTAAAAGTATATTATGAATCGACGAATGGTAAGCGCGGCTATATTGAGCTTTTCCCAGGCCGGCGCTTTTTCCGCCGGGGCGCGGGTATCAAGTTTTCAGCTGCTCAATTTTTCAACGTCCCATCCCATAGTACCTTCGCACCATGTCTGCATTGCGGTTTTATGAATTGACGGTCACGGATGTGCGCCCCGAAACCCCGGATTGTGTTTCGGTGGCCCTGGCGGTGCCGGAGCATCTGCGGGAAACGTTCAGCTTCACCCCGGGCCAGTACCTGACCTTCCGGATCGACCTGGCCGGGCAGGAAGTGCGCCGTTCGTATTCCATCTGCAGCGCGCCCTCGGCCGGGGAGCTCCGCGTCGCCGTGAAGTCCGTGACGGGAGGCAAATTCTCGACCCTGGCAAACACGCTGCTCAAGAAAGGCGACACCATCGAGGTCATGCCGCCCATGGGCAAGTTCGTCTCGAGGCAGGTAGGTCATAATTACCTCGCATTCGCGGCGGGCTCCGGCATCACGCCGATGATGAGCATCATGAAGCATGTGCTGGAAACGGAGCCCGGCAGCAGCTTCACGCTGGTGTATGGCAACCGGAACCGCAACAGCATCATCTTCCGAGAGGAGATCGAAGGCCTGAAGAACAAATACATGCAACGCCTGAGCGTCTACCACGTGCTGAGCCGCGAGCTGATGGATGTGCCCCTGTTCAACGGCCGTATCGATGCCGAAAAGGCGCGCCAGTTCACCAGCCGTCTCATCGATCTGAAGACGATCGACGAGGTGTTCCTCTGCGGCCCCGAAGAGATGATCCTCAGCCTGCGCCGGGAGATGATCGCACAGGGCATGAAGCCCGAGACCGTGCACCTGGAGCTGTTCAGCTCGCCTGACCAGCCGAAGCAGAAGCAGCAGCAATGGAAGGCCGCCCACGCCGAGGACAGCGGTCCTAAGAGCAAGGTCAGCATCCGCCTCGACGGCGTCACCTTCGATATTGATCTCGCCTATAACGGCGACAATATCCTGGACGCGGCTCTTGCCCACGGCGCCGATCTGCCCTATGCCTGCAAAGGCGGGGTCTGCAGCACCTGCCGTGCGAAGATTGTCGAAGGCGAAGTGGAAATGGAAGTCAACTATGCGCTGGAGCCCGACGAAGTCGCGAAAGGCTTCGTGCTCACCTGCCAGAGCCACCCCAAAACGGAGCGGGTGGTCGTGGACTTCGACGCAAGGTGAAGCCCGCCCACACCGCTGCAAACAGCCCGTTTTATATAAGCCAAGACTTCCGTCCCACTGCAAACTGCGCATTCCATATAAGCTAAGGCTCCCGTCCCACTGCAAATTGCCGATTGCCAATTGCCGATTCCCATAACTAAGCTCCCGCTTATTTTTGCCGCGCAAAACTCCGCCCATGAAGCTCGTCACATATTTAAAGGAAGGCCAGGAACAGCTGGCGTTCTGCATCAAGGACAATCTTTACGATACCGATATGGCCGATGCCCGGCTGCCGCGTACGATGATGGCGCTGCTCGGGGATTGGGAAGCGCTGTCGCCGCTGGCCAAAGAGGTTGCCGCAGATATCGAGAGCGGGAAGAATCCCGTGATGAGCTACGCGGCGCTGTCTTCTGCGCAGATCCTGGCGCCCCTGCCCCAGCCGGCTTCCTGCCGCGACGGCTACGCCTTCCGCCAGCACGTTGCAGCCGCGCGCCGGAATCGCAAGGTGGACATGATCGCCGAGTTCGATCAATACCCGATCTTCTATTTTACAAACCACAATGCCATCCAGGGCCCCGGCGATATCCCGGTGATGCCGGATCACTTGCAGAAGCTGGACTTCGAGCTGGAAGCCGCTGTCGTCACCTGCAAAAGCGGGCGCAATATCCCGGCAGAGAAGGCCGATGAATACATCGCGGGCTACATGATCATGAACGATATGAGCGCACGTACCCTGCAGATGGAAGAAATGCTGCTGAACCTCGGCCCGGCCAAGGGCAAGGATTTCTCGACGGTCATCGGCCCGATGCTGGTGACGCCGGACGAGCTGGAGCCTTACCGCACCGCGCCGAAGCCCGGCCACGTGGGTGCATCTTACGATCTGAAGATGCGCTGCTGGGTGAACGACAAGCTCGTGAGCGAAGGCAGCATGGGCGATATGGACTGGACCTTCGCCGAGATCATCGAGCGCTGCGCCTATGGCGTGGACATCAAACCCGGCGAGGTGATCGGCAGCGGAACTGTCGGCACGGGCTGCTTCCTGGAGCTGAACGGCACAGGCCTGCTGAACGATCCGAATTACGCCGTGCAATGGTTGCAGCCGGGCGACGTAGTGAAAATGGAGATCGACGGCCTCGGCACGCTGGTGAATACCATCGTCAGGGAAAATACCGACTGGAGCATCCTGAAGCTGAAGAAGCAGGCTGCGACTGCGTAGTTCGTCCGGCGAAGCCCGATGAAAGCCTGCCTTGGTCCGACTACGGTTCTACGAACCATGCTCACCACTCCGGGTTTTTACAGGTAGAGGCGCTCTGTCAATCTTAACTCTCGATCTTCAATCTAAAATCTCTCATGAAGCATACCGGTATTGTCGGGTCGGGCGCGATGGGCGCGGGTATCGCGCAGGTCGCTGCGCTGGCCGGCCGCGATGTCGTTATTTATGACAATAACGAGCAGGCCTTGGCCCGCGCGAAATCCGGGCTGGAGGGCACTTTGCGCAAGCTTCAGGAGAAAGGCAAGCTTCCCGACGCGGAGGTGGTGATCGGCCGCTTGTCGTACACGAACAACCTCAACGACCTGTCCGAATGCTCGCTGACGATCGAAGCGATCGTCGAGAGCCTGAGCGTGAAGCAGCAAGTGTTTGCCGCGCTGGAGCGGCAGGTCTGCGATGAATGCATTCTGGCGACAAATACCTCCTCGCTTTCCGTAACGGCGATCGCCGCGGCCTGCAACAGGCCGGAACGTGTGCTGGGCCTGCATTTCTTCAATCCGCCGCCGCTGATGGCGCTGGTGGAGGTGATCCCCGCCATTCAAACGGACCCCGCGATCCTGGAGCAGGCGCGGCAATTGATGGTCGACTGGGGCAAGATCCCGGTAGTGGCAAAGGATACGCCGGGCTTTATCGTGAACCGCGTTGCGCGCCCGTACTACGGCGAGGCGCTCCGCATCTACGAGGAAGGTATCGCCGATATGGCCACGATTGATTGGGCCCTGACGAAGATCGGCGGCTTCCGCATGGGACCCTTCACGCTGATGGACTATATCGGCCACGACGTGAACTATATCGTGACCGAGACGGTATTCACGTCCTTCTTCTTCGATCCGCGCTATAAGCCTGCCTTTGCCCAGAAGAGGCTGCTGGAGGCCGGCTGGCTGGGACGCAAGAGCGGGCGGGGATTCTACGATTACAGCGACGGCGCGCCCGTGCCGGCGGCCACCGAGGACCAGGTGCTGGGCGCGGCCATCGTGGAGCGCGTCGTGGCGATGCTGATCAACGAAGCGGTGGAAGCGCTGTACCTGCGCATCGCGACGGCCCAGGACCTGGATCTGTCGATGACGAAAGGCGTAAATTATCCCAAGGGCCTGCTGGCCTGGTGCGACGAATGGGGGGCCGAAAAGGTGCTGTTCATCCTGGATAATCTCTATAGGCAATACGGCGAGGACCGCTACCGGGCCTCCGTGCTGCTGCGGCGCAAAGCCCAGGAAGGAAGCCGGTTTTTTTGATTGAAAATCTTAGATTGTCGATTGAAGATTGGTGTTGGGAAAACGGAGCGGCTATGTTCGGCTCGCATAGCGTTTCGGGCGCCTGTATAGGTAAGGCAATCTAAAATCTTAGATCTAATCTTAAATCCCATTCGCTTTCCGGCAATGGGCCTTGAGCTTTTCGACCGTGTCGAGGCTCATATGATCCATGAAGTCGTTGAACACCGGGTAGGTTTTCACGACCTGCTCCACGAAACAGTCGCAGTAGGCATTGGCTTTTGCTTCGCCGATCTGGTGCGCGGATTGGGACATGCAATCGTTGCGGAGCTTGGCCTTGTCTTCATCGTGCCAGCCCCCGGCGCAGGAGGCAAGAAAAAGCGGCAGCAGGACCAGGGTGTGAATCGCCTTCATTTCAGAAAGATACAGGATTCTGGCCTTAGGATCGGATACCGGCAATGCGCAAGCGGTTATTGCAGCCGCATGTACTCGAACGACGGGCTTCCCTGCAGCCCCTGGCTATTGTAATAATCCAGGAAGTGCAGCTTATACATTTCGCCATGCTGTGTCCAG
>JASLDA010000252.1 GCA_030151745.1 Chitinophagaceae bacterium
TACTAGAGGTGTCACCTTGAACGACGCAGCGATCAACTATAGCAGGCATTTTTACCTTTTCATGGACATTTGCGGTCGGGCATGGAGAATAATTTATCTTCCGAAGCCCCTTGCATAAAAGCGATCCTCAACAAATTATGCGCATTCAGCACCTTCTCTGCTCAACGCTGTTCCTGCTTTCTCTCGCCCCCGGCATCTCCGCCCAGATCTATACCTCCAACTCTACGGAAAACCCGCTTTACTGGGGATCCCGCAAGCCGGATGCCGCCTACTGGCAGCAGGACGTAGCTTATAAGATCGATGCCCGACTGGACGAGGAGGATCACCGCCTGGACGGGCATGAGCGGCTGAAATACACGAACAATTCGCCGGATACCCTGAGTGCGGTCTATTTTCATTTATACCAGAATGCCTTTATCAAGGGCTCCTATCTCTACGAGCTGCAGCGCGAAAAGGGCATCAGGCCCCGCCTCGGCAGGCATGAGGCTGCCGGCGACGGCACTACGGTAAGCAATATCAAGGTGGATGGCGCCGCCGCCGCCAGCGAGCTGGACAATACCATCCTCCGCATCGCGCTGCCCGGCCCGTTGCCTCCGGGCGGAAGCATCGAGATCAGCCTCGACTTCAAGACCTGGTACGACAACGGCTCCACCCGCCGGCGCATGCAGATGTATGACGCCTGGGGGCAGATGCACTACAATGGCTGCCAATGGTATCCCAAGATCGCCGTCTACGACCGCAAGTTCGGCTGGGATACCTACCAGCACCTGAACAAGGAGTTCTACGGCGACTTCGGCTCCTTCGAGGTGAACCTGGACTTCCCCTCGAATTACGTCATGGAAGCCACCGGCCTGCTGCAGAACCGCGACGAGGTGCTCCCGGACGAGCTGCGCAGGAAGCTGGACCTGAAGAATTTCGCGACCAAGAAGTGGAACGAAGCCCCCTCCGTCATCACGCCCTACGTCAAAGGCGAGCGCAAGACCTGGAAATGGTCCGCCCAGGGCGTGCACGACTTCGCCTTCACCGCCGACCCCTCCTACCGCATCGGCAGCACCTCCTGGAACGGCATCGAATGCATAGCCGTTGCCCAGGAGCCCCATGCCTCCGGCTGGCAGACGGCGCCGGCCTACGTGGCGAAGATCATCAAGACCTTTTCGGAAGATATCGGCCCCTACGGCTACCCCAAGATGGTGGCGGCCGATGCCAATGACGGCATGGAATACCCGATGCTGACACTGGACGGCGGCTCCGAGCCCGGCTACCACGGCCTGCTGGTACACGAGATCGGGCACAACTGGTTCTACGGCATGGTGGGCTCCAACGAAACGTACCGCGCTGCGCTGGACGAGGGTTTCACACAGTTCCTGACGTCCTGGGGACTACGTAAGATCGACGGGGATACCATCCGGCCGGGCAAGGCGAAGCCGAAATGGACCGGCAAATGGGCCGAGCCCACGCTGGTGATGGACCGCAACGTGCTCAACGCCTACCACATGGACGCCCTGCAGCACAACGAGCTGCCGCTGAACACGCATTACAACGACTTCCACGATGCGCTGGGCCATGAAGGAGGCTACCGGCAGGTATATTTCAAGACGGCTTCCATGCTGTATAACCTGCAGTACGTGCTGGGCGATTCGCTCTTCCAGCAGGCGCTTTCGCATTATTTCATGCAATGGCGCTACGCCCATCCCTACTTCGAGGACTTCCGCGCCAGCATCATCCGCTTCACGAAAGTGGATCTTAACTGGTTCTTCGACGAGTGGATCGAGACGACCAAGACGATCGACTACAGCATCCAGAATGCCAGGCCGCTGAAGGATAAGAAAGATACCTGGGCCATCGATTTCCGCCGGAACGGCCTCTCGCAGATGCCGGTCGATTTTACCGTCACCTCCAGAACGGGAGAGCAGCGGAGCTATACGATCCCCAATACCTGGTTCAGCAAGGAAGGCACCACGCCGCTGAAAAAATGGTGGGGCTGGAGCAAGATCCAGCCGGACTACACCGCCGAGGTCGTAGTGCCGGGCGGGATCAGATATGTGCAGATCGACACCTCCTACCGTCTGGCCGACGTGGACTGGACCAACAACTATTACAAGCAGGGCTTCTTCACCCGCGATCCTGGCGTGATATCCCGCTTCGATGCAGGCCTGGCCCGCCCTATAGACCGGCGGCACTACCGGGAATGGATACGCCCCGATCTCTGGTGGAACGGCGTGGACGGCGTCAAGGCCGGCCTGCACTTCGAAGGCTCCTACCTGGGCGTTCTTCGCAATGTCGACGCGACGGTATGGTGGAATACCCGGCTCCTGTACCTCGACCGCTTCAGCCCGGCCGAAGGGGGAAAGCGCTACGACCGCTACCGGCCCCTCAGCGCGGTCCTCAACCTGAGCTCGCCTTTCAGCAAGCGCCTGCCCAAGCTCGTCGGCGAGCTGAACGCCCGCCTGCTCGACGGACTGAGCTACCTGCGCGCCGGAGGCAGCTACAAATATTCTCCGCAAAGCAGCCTGGGCCTCCATTTCCTGAGCATGAGCCGGGAAAACCCGGAGGATTTCGACTATCTGCTGATGCCCCAGGAATGGAGCAGTAACGGAGCCCGGCCGAACAACAGCATCAACCTGAGCTGGAATACGGCATACAACGCCCGCCGCATGAGCGGCAACCTGCAGTTCCTGCTCCGTGCACCGTTCCTGGGCCGTACCGGCCCGGACGCCTTCGACTACAGCTTTGCCCAGCTGCAGGCGCTCAACAATTTCCAGCTGAAAAAGCTGGAGCTGCGTACCAGGGTCTTCGCGCGCTACGGCAACGGCAATCACCTGCCTACGGAGAGCCTGGTCTTCGCCGGAGGCGCCAATCCCGAGGAGCTGATGGAGAACAAATACACCCGCAGCGTTGGCTTCGTGCCGGACGACGCTGATTGGACCGGCATCTCCGCCTACGAGCCGGTGCACTTCCAGCAGGGCGGAGGCACCAACCTGCGGGGCTACAGCGGGTACTTCATCACCGACTTCCGCCGCGGCGAATACCTGACTGGCTATAAAAGCCGCAGCGGGCTCAGCGCCAATGTGGAGCTGGATTTCGACGGACTGATCCCCCTGAGACCTCGGATCACCCGCAACTGGCTGCACCTGGACGCCTACCTGTTCGCCGATGCGGGGATCGTGGAGCTGAGCCGCTACGGCAGCATCAACTTCCGGGATCTCGTCCCCACCACCATGTGGAGCGATGTGCGGGTAGATGCCGGAGCCGGCTTCGCCGCAACGATCAGGAAGTTCGGGCCCTTCGCGCAAGCTCAGCCGCTGACCCTGCGCATCGACTTTCCCGTATTCCTGAACCGTCCGCCCTACGGGAACCCGGACTACTGGGGCCTCCGGTACGTAGTGGGCGTGTCCCGCAGCTTTTAGTTGCGCAAGCGGCACTTAAAGGATCCACGGCAGCGCGGATCCTTTAAGCGCCATAAAATAATAGTTTCTCTCAGAACAGCTGGTACACCACCCAGGCTCCCGCCCAGGCCATCACGAGCATGTAGGCAAACTGGATGGCAGGGATCTTCCAGCTGCTGGTCTCGCGCCTGACGATTGCAAGCGTGCTCATGCACTGCATGGCGAAGACGTAGAAGATCAGCAGGGCAAGACCCGTGCCCAGGGTATAGACCGGCGTTCCGTCCGCGCGTCTGGCCGAGGCCATTTTCGAGCGCAGGGGCAGGTCGTCGCCGTTCTCATTGCCCACGGAGTACAGGGTCGCCATCGTTCCTACGAACACTTCCCGCGCCGCGAACGAGGTCACGAGCGCGATGCCGATCTTCCAGTCGAAGCCCAGGGGCCGGATCGCGGGCTCGATGGCATGCCCCAGACGGCCTGCGAAGGAAGCCTCGAGCTTCTCCGTCGCCTGCTCCCGCCGCAGGGAGTCGGCAAGCTGTGGCGCCGTGGCTATCCGCTGCTCGAACCTGGTATCGACGGCCTGCATCCGGCCCGGCGGACCGTAAGACGAAAGCGCCCAGAGCAGCATGGAGATCACGAGGATGACCTTCCCCGCATCGCCGACGAAGATCCTCGCCTTCTCCACCATCGTGATCCCCACGTTCTTCCAGCGCGGCGCGCGGTACACGGGCAGCTCCATCAGGAAGTAGCTCTTATCGCGCACCTTGATGAGCAGGGACATGATCTTGCTTACCGCAAGCGCCCCGACGAAGCCCAGCAGGTATAGCCCCATCAGCACCAGGCCCTGCAGGGAAAAAATACCCAGGAAGTATTTGTTCGGGATGACCAGCCCGATCAGGATCGTATAGACCGGCAGCCGCGCGGAGCAGCTCATCAACGGCGTCACCAGGATCGTGATCAGGCGCTCCTTGCGGTTTTGAATGGTCCGTGCCGCCATGATGGCCGGAACGGCGCAGGCCATGCCCGAGATCAGGGGCATCACCGAGCGCCCGTTAAGTCCCGCGCTGCGCATGAGCCGGTCCGTCAGGAAGGAGATCCGCGCCATATAGCCGGTATCTTCCAGGATGGTTATGAACCCGAAGAGCAGCATGATCTGCGGCACAAACACGGCCACGCCGGATATGCCGGCCAGCAACCCGTTCACGAGGAGATCCCTGTACCAGGTGGCGGGCATGGTATCGTTTATAAGATTGCTCAGCAGGTTGAAGGAGGATTCCACCCAGGACATCGGGTACTGCGCCAGAGTGAAGATGCTCTGGAACAGGAGAAACAGGACGCCCAGCAGGATGACGTGTCCCCAGAGCGGGTGCAGCAGTACTTTGTCGATGCGCTCGCTGCGCAAGGTCTTCGCCACCGGGCTTTCCTCCACCACGCTCTGGGCCATGATCCCGGAAATCCGGGCATAGCGCTGCACCACTTCCTCGGCCTGGACCTTACGCTTGGCGAAGGAGACCTCGTCCAGCAAAGCCGCAAGCCGGATTCGCTGGGCTGCGCTGAGCTGGGGCAGTTCCGCCCAGTTGCAGGCGATGTGCAGGGCTGCATAGGGAGAATCCGCATAGGAGATCTCCATCACCTCGTGAATCCACTCGCCGGTCAATGCCGCAACGTCGATGAAATCATGGGGCTTGAAGGCAGGCTGTCTCGGGTCTTTCAGCACGGCCTCTTCGGCGGGCCCCCCGGTATCCGGGCTTATTGCGGAAGCCTCCGGCCCGGCAGACCGGAGCTCGGGGCCAAGCCGGTACTTCGCCATGTCCGCGACGGCCTTTTTCAGCTGGGAAATGCCGCGGCCCTTGCGGGGGTTGATCGCCACTACGGGCACGCCCATCTGCCGCTCCAGCGCCGCCGTATCGACGGTAATGCCTTTGCGCCGGG
>JASLDA010000280.1 GCA_030151745.1 Chitinophagaceae bacterium
GCGGTTTCTGCATGGCAGCGGCAGAACCGCAAGAGCCAGGGCTCCGGGTTCCGGCTCCAGGCCTACCTGGATTGGGTGCTCGATACCAAGCGGGCTACGCGCATGGATCTTAAGGCCGCGGCCGAGACGGAGCAGACGGCCTTCGTACTGTTCAACCTCGTCTCCCTGGCCGGCGGGATCATCTACCTGGCCGCCGTCGTATCGCTGCACTTTTCCATGTTGATCGGCCCCATGCCCTTCCTGTTCCTGGCTTTCGGCATCCTGCTGGGCATCAGCAATTTCCTGGCGCTGGTCTCATACAGGAAGAAGATCAATCTTCATTTCCTGGTCCTGCTCGCCGTCTTCCTCGTCGGGCTCTTCGTGGAGCCGCACCGGGCCCGCCTCCGTCACGACCCGCCCACCCCATACTCATCCAGGCCGGATCTGAGATCCTATCTCCATCTGTGGCTGCACGACCCGGACCGGGCGCTGGCTATCGATACCCTGAAAACCGGCGACGAGTACCCGGTGTTCTGCGTCCTGGCGGATGGCGGCGCATCGAGAAGCGGGTTCTGGACGGCCGCCGTGCTGAGCTATTTGACAGACAGCACCGCAGCCGGGCCGCAGCCCTTTTCCAAGCACCTGCTTTGCCTGTCCGGCGCTTCGGGCGGCAGCGTGGGCGACGGCACCTATCTGGCTGCCTTGTCGGTCGACAGTCTCAGGAAGGCCGGCGGAGGCATCTTGCTCGAGACGACGACGGGCTTCCTGGGGCAGGACTTCCTGACCTTTACCCTGGCCCATATGTTCGGTCCCGACATCGCCGCGCCGGTGCTGTCGGGGCTTTTCGGCGGCGACCGGGCAGCGGCCCTCGAGAAGGGGCTCGAGCACGGCCGCGAGGACCATATCATCAGCAAGCTCATGCGGGGCAGCTTCAGCGAATATATCCCATCCGACAAAAGGGACCTTCCGATCGTCTGCCTCAATATCACCAGGATGCAGGACGGGCGGCCAGGCGTGATCAGCAACATAAACCTGGACTCGTTCAACTTCGGCAACCGGATCGATCTCCTGGATTCGCTGAAAGGCAAGGAAGATATACGGCTGAGCACGGCCGTCATCATGAGCGCCCGCTTTCCCTATATCAGCCCAGCGGGCCGGGTGGGCAACAGCTATTTCGTAGACGGCGGCTACTTCGACAATTCCGGGGCCGGCGTGGTCCACGAGCTGCTGCTCGGCCTGCAAAGGCTGCGCAGCGATACGAGCGGGAGCCTCGACTCCGCAGACCTTGCCCGCTTCCGGAAGCTCCGGTTTTACGTGATCCATATCGTGAACTCCCCTTACGGCACGCCGCCGCTTAGGCGCGTCCACTCATTCAAGAACGATCTCCTGGCGCCGCTGCTCACCGTAGCCGGCTCCTACTCCACGCAGACCAGCGTCAACGACAGCCGGCTGAGCCGGTATATCGACGAGACGAATGGCCACCTGTCCATGATCAGGGTCAATCTCTATCTCAAAGATTCCTCGGAAAACTTCCCCATGAACTGGGTGATCTCGCCCGCAATGCAGGCGGAAATGAAAAAACGCGTCCGTGCCGTAGAAGGTATAACCACGCTGGCGGAACGGCTGAACAAGAATGTCCGGAAAGACATCTTCAGAGACGCCGAAACGAACAGCGCCCCCAACCCGCAGCTTACCTCGCCCCTGGATGCGCAGGACGGCGACACGCAGGCCGAGAAGAAATAAGGCCCCGAGACACTGCTTGCTTCGGGGCTCGCCGGTCCATTATTAGTCAAGGATCTCCGGTCCTTTTTACGACAGCTCCTGGAAATACCGCCCCGGGACCTCCTTGCTTTCAGGACACGCATTGCAAGGGGCGCTGTGCAGGCAAGGCCGACGTACGATTCGGAGCCGCGAAGCAAGCAAGATCTCCGGTGATCTGCCGGCCTTCCGGTTCTTTCTTTTCCTGCCGTGATGAAAGAAGGTCCGGGATCGGGCAAACCTGAGCCGAACCGCGACAGCAAGAGCTCCGGGAGGGACGTCTTTCTGGCGTCGCCCTTCGACCGAGCTGCCGGTGACAAGGAGAAGTCAACTCAAACTTCCGTCGTCACCTTCTGGTGGCCGCTGCGCGGCGTGGAAGTTCGGCAGCGACATCTTCCCGTTAAGTCGAGCCCACCGCATACCGACCTCCCAGATCAGGGCCGGCATCAGGATTTCTTTCCGCGATTTCCGCTTCAGTAAATACCCAACTGCTGCTTTCGAAGCAACGACTGCGAAAGCGGATATACCGTCAATAAACATGCCGAAATTTTACAGAATTTTCACCTTCAAACCATAATGAATTACCGAATAAAATCTATTGTTTTTATTAATTGGCATTATCTTCTTTTCCAGTCATCAAAACACATATCATTGAATATACCATCGTAGCTTTGCCCGCAAACTCATTAACATCCGGTTTGCTATCCAGGCATGAATTTTGACTATTAGTTAACTAGAAAACGACACATAAATGAAAAAGATTATTACTCTCGTATTGTTTCTTTTAGGCGCAGCAGGTTTAGCCAATGCCACTTCATCTTCTATCAGCTCCGGCTTCAATGGTACTTCGATCTCTGCGGGGAACTATGTCTGGTTCAATGCGCATTTGGATTTCACATCGACTTACCCCAGCACGGACTTTCATGTCTATGTCAAGTCCCAGACGATCAACTGGACCCAGGGTACTACCAATGTATCCGTAAATGTGCCGGACGCAGACATTCA
>JASLDA010000303.1 GCA_030151745.1 Chitinophagaceae bacterium
CCGAGCATTTCATCGAGCAGCTGAAACGCTATGCGGGCGTGCCGGTTCTCAGCCTGGAGAGCGCTACGCTGCATCCCCTGCAAAGCCTGGCGGACCTGCTCACGATCGAAGAGCACTGGAGCCGGCCGGCCCCGCCGAAGATCGTGCTGACCTGGGCGCCGCATATCAAGCCCTTGCCGCAATGCGTGGCAAATTCGTTCGCCCAGTGGGTAACGGGCTGGATGCCCGGTACGCTCACCGTAGCATATCCCGAAGGATATGCCCTGGCGGCTGAATTCACGCATGGGGCCACTCTCACTACTAATCAGGACGAGGCCCTGCGGAACGCGGACTTCGTGTACGTGAAGAACTGGAGCAGCTACGAAAGCTACGGTGCGATGCCGCCGGTCAAGGAGGATTGGCTGCTTACGCAGGAACGCCTGAAAATCACGAGCGACGCCAGGGTGATGCATTGCCTCCCCGTGCGCCGCAACCTGGAGCTGAGCGATTCCATACTGGACGGACCGGCCAGCCTGGTAACGCAGCAGGCCGGGAACCGCGTCTGGGCCGCCCAGGCCGTCATCGATAAACTCCTGGAAGCATGAAGCAGGATCTGAACATCATCAAGATCGGCGGCAATATCCTGGATGCCCCCGGACGCCTCGACCGCTTCCTGCAGGACTTCGCCGTATTGCCCGGCCGGCGTATCCTGGTCCATGGGGGCGGCAAGATCGCCACCGCGATCGGCGACAGGCTGGGAATCGAATCCCGCTACGAACAGGGGCGCCGGATCACGGACGCTCCTACGCTGGAGCTCGTGACCATGGTTTACGGGGGGCTCGTCAACAAGCAGCTCGTCGCCAGGATGCAGGCCCTGGGATGCAATGCCATCGGGCTGACCGGGGCCGACGCCGGTATCATCCGTGCAGACCGCCGCCCGGCCGGGAGCGTAGACTACGGCTTCGTCGGCGATGTGCCGGCAGGCGGCGTCTCAGTGCCGGCCCTGGAAGCGCTGCTGGAAGCCGGCCTTGTCCCGGTGATCGCACCGCTCACCCATGACGGCGCAGGCAGCCTGCTCAACACGAATGCAGATACCATCGCGCAGGAAATGGCGAAGGCGCTGGCCCCGGGCCGGAACCTGAGATTGATCTATTGTTTCGAGAAGCCCGGCGTGCTGCGCAACGCGGATGACGACTCGAGCCTGATAGCATCCGTAACGGCGGCCGAATTCGACGCCCTGGTCGATTCCGGCATCGTCAGCGGGGGAATGATCCCCAAGCTTCGGAACGCGCTCGACGCTGTCGCAAGCGGGGTTGCGCGTGTGGTTATCGGTCAGGCTGAATCGCTGGCGGAGCTTGTCGCCGGCACAAAAGGAACCCAGGTTCAATGAACGAAATTTTCAAGGCTGCCACTTTGAGCAGCGATATCCGGACACTTAGCGAAGAGGCCCTCAGCCTGCTGGAACACCTGATCGCTACACCATCTTTCAGTCGCGAAGAGCAGGCTACCGCCCAGCTGCTGCACAATCACCTGGCGGGGCGGGGCGTTTCTGCGCAGCGCCTGGGCAATAATGTATGGGCTCTCAACAGGCATTTCGATCCCGCGAAGCCCAGCCTGCTGCTCAATTCGCATCATGATACCGTCAGGCCGAACGGCGGGTACACGCGGGCTCCCTTCCAACCCTATGTCGAAGACGGGAAGCTGTACGGGCTCGGCAGCAACGACGCCGGCGGCTGCCTGGTAAGCCTGCTGGCCTGCTTCCTGCACTTTTACGAGCGCGACGATCTGCGTTACAACCTTATATTCACGGCAACTGCCGAGGAAGAGATCAGCGGCGCCGGGGGCATCAGCAGCCTCCTGCCCCAGCTGCCCCCGATCGACTCCGCCTTGGTCGGCGAGCCGACACAGCTTCAGCTGGCGGTTGCCGAGAAAGGCCTTCTCGTGATCGACTGCGAAGTGAGCGGGCAGGCAGGCCACGCCGCCCGCGACGAAGGCGAGAATGCCATCTACAAGGCGCTGCCCGATATCGAGTGGTTCAAAACGTACCGCTTTCCCAAAAGCTCGCCCCTGCTGGGAGACTGCAAGATGAGCGTCACGGTGATCAATGCCGGAACCCAGCACAATGTCGTGCCTTCGTCCTGCAGCTTTACGGTGGACATCCGCGTCAATGAATGCTATACGTTGGAGGAGGTTCTCGACATCGTCCGCAGCCATGTCTCCTGCAGCGTGAAGTCGCGTTCGCTGCGGCTCCGCTCCTCCCATATCGATGAGCAGCACCCGCTGGTGCAGGCCGGGCTCGGCATGGGCAAGACCATGTTCGGCAGCGCTACCCTCTCCGACAAGGCCCTGATGCCCTTCCCGGCCCTGAAGATGGGCCCCGGCGACTCGGCACGCAGCCATTCGGCTGACGAGTTCATCCATGTTGAAGAGATCCGGGAAGGTATCCGCGTTTACATCGAACTAATCGGCAAGCTGGTATGAAGCTCTGGCAAAAAGAAGGCGCGGCAGGCGCATCGGCCCTGACCGAACGTTTTACGGTGGGATCGGACCGCGAGTTCGATCTCCTGCTGGCAAAGTACGATGTAGCGGGAACGCGCGCGCAGGCACAGATGCTCTGCAAGGCGGGGCTGCTCGGCGAGACCGAGCTGGACGCCGTGCTCGACGGCCTGGATGCCATCGCCGGGGAGATCGAAAGCGGCCATTTCCGCATTGCCGAAGGGGTCGAGGACGTTCACTCTCAGGTCGAGCTACTGCTCACGGAGCGTATCGGCGATGCAGGCAAACGCATTCACACGGGCCGGAGCCGCAACGACCAGGTCGCCGTCGATATCAAGCTTTACCTGAAAGACGCGCTGCTGCAGATCCTGGCCCGGATGGACGCCTTGTTCGCCCTGCTGCTGCAGCTCGCGGACGAGCACCGCGGGAAGCTGCTCCCCGGCTATACCCACCTGCAGATCGGCATGCCCAGCTCCTTCGGGCTCTGGTTCGGCGCCTGGGCGGAATGCCTTACCGATGACGCGGAATTGCTGGCGGCCGCATTTTCCGTAGTCGATAAAAATCCCCTGGGCAGCGGCGCCGGCTACGGGTCTTCATTCCCCCTCGACCGCGAAGAGACAACGCGGCTCCTGGGTTTCGGCGCAATGCAGATCAACGTCGTCGCGGCGCAGCTGGGAAGGGGCCGTGCGGAAAAGACGGTAGCCATGGCCCTGGCGCAGATCGGCAGCACCCTCTCGCGCATGTGCATGGACATCTGCCTGTACATGGGGCAGAACTTCGGCTTCATCGGCTTCCCGGACGAGCTTACGACCGGCAGCAGCATCATGCCGCACAAAAAGAACCCCGATATCTTCGAGCTGGTCCGCGCGCGCTCCAACCGCCTGCAAAGTCTCCCGAACGAGCTCGCGCTGCTGCAGGCGAACCTGCCTTCCGGCTACCACCGGGATATGCAGCTTACCAAGGAGATCCTGTTTCCCGGCATCCGGGCCATGGAAGACTGCCTGGATATCCTTCTTTACGCGCTGCCGCAGATCCGGGTCAACGACCATATTCTTGACGATCCCAGGTACGCCTACCTGTTCAGCGTCGAATCGGTGAACGAGCTGGTGCAGCAGGGCCAATCTTTCCGCGATGCCTACCGGGCGGTGGGCGCAGCCATAGCCGCGGGAAGCTATCAGGCCCCGCAATTCGATCCGGCGCAGCATACCATGACCGGCAGCATGGGCAACCTCCAGCTGGACGCGCTGCGGCAGGCCTGGGAAAAAGTGAAGTCCAAGATCTCGCGGGGGTGACCACCCTCATCCGGGGCAGCGATCGCAGGGATTCATGCTGGCACGGTACAGGTAGTTTATGTCCTGGGCTTAACTTGGGCCCCGAACCGGGATTGATTCTCCGATCATTCAACTGCCGTTATGAATACGAACAACCAGACTGTACTTCAGCAATTCGATTCGCTGGTCGGCATCCGCTTTCAGCTTTACAACAGTCTTTTCACCTCGCTTCCCTTCCATCACATCGAAAATACCGGCATCCTGCTTTCGATGTTCCTCCTGCAGTGCGAAGCGGGTTACCGGGAGGGCCTGTCGCCTAAGGAAATCATCAACCGCTTTACCAGGCAATACACGCAGTACACCGATCATGCGCAGATCCATAGCCTGCTGTTCCGCTTCATCCAGTATGCCGAACGCCAGGTCGTGCTGTTCGACGCGCTGGAGGATGCGGCATTTCCGCAGATGCACCGCGGCAGCGACAGCATCAACCTGCAGCAGCTCATCGCGATGAGCGACCGGCAGCCGGCAACCGGGGGCGACCGGCAGCAGGCCGAAGTGAGGCTGGTATTGACCGCGCACCCGACGCAGTTCTACACCGGCGCCGTTCTCGGTATCATCTCCGATTTATCGGAAGCGCTAAAAGCGAACCAGCCGCAGCAGATCAACGCCTATCTCCGGCAACTCGGGCGCACGCCCTTCTTTCAGCAGGAAAAGCCGACGCCTTACGACGAGGCTCTGAACCTCATGTGGTACCTGGAGCATATCTTCTACCCCGCGGCGGGCGACGCGATGTACGACCTGCACAATTACGGGGCGCACCTGAACTCCGGCATGCGCCCCGCGATCCGCATCGGCTTCTGGCCCGGGGGCGACCGCGACGGGAACCAGTTCGTACGCACCGATACGACCGTCCGCGTGGCCAGTGCGCTGCACCGCCGTATCATGCGCTGCTATCATAAGGAAGCCCGGGAGCTGAAGCGCCGCCTGACCTTCAAGACGGTCGATACCCTTGTCATTGCGCTTGAGCGCTACCTCTATGCGGATCTTTTCGAGGACCGCCGCGAGGTCACGATACCCGGCCTGAAGTCCAGGCTGCAGGAGATCCGGGAAGTATTGACGGAAAAGCACAACGGCCTGTTCGCCGAGCTGGTGGACGGCTTCCTGGAAAAGCTGGACATCTTCGGGCTGCACTTCGCCTCGCTGGATGTGCGCCAGGACAGCAGCATCCACGGCAAGGCGCTGAACGCGCTTGCCGGCAAGGATTCCCCCCTGCCGGAAGGATACGCGGGGCTTGACGACGACGAAAAGCTGGAGATCCTCTGTAAGCTGGCCCCGGGGAAGCTGCAGCCGCCGGAAACGGACGACGAGGTCATCCGCGACACCTTCGAGGTGATCCCGGCGATCCGGGGAATCCAGGAACGCAACGGCGAAGCGGGAGCGCAC
>JASLDA010000320.1 GCA_030151745.1 Chitinophagaceae bacterium
CGAAAAAGCAGCGGGAATTTATCCGCGCCAGCCAGGTAAAGGGCGTCCGCAATGAAAGCATCGACCAGTTCCTGGGATCCTATCACCAGAACGTCAATGCTTACGACAACTTCCTCCCGGTTTTCGATAAACGATTCGTATCCCCCATCTCCGATAACGGCCTCTTCTATTACCGGTACCGGATCAAGGATACGCAGATGGCTTACGGGCACCCGATCATCCTTGTCGAATTCCGCCCGCGCCGGAACGGGGAAGCCTGCTTCTTCGGGGATTTCTGGGTCGTGGATTCCGTGTATGCCCTGCAGCGCATTTCCATGGAGGTGCCGAAAGATGCGAACATCAATTTCGTGAGCCGCGTAAGCCTTTACCAGGAAACCGCGCCCCTGGGCGATTCCACCTGGTTCACCCTCAAGGAGAAGTTCATTTCCGACTTTCACCTGCCCTACTCGCCCAAGCTGCCGGGATTCGTGGGCCGGAAGACGACGTTCTACCGGAACGTCTCCATGAACGCGGACAGCATTTCCAATGTGCTGGACAACCGGGAATACCGGCGCGACGTGATCGTGGACGACACGGCAAGGCATCAGAGCGAATCTTTCTGGGAAAGCGCGAGGCCGGATACGCTCTCAAAGAACGAGCGCGCGATCTATACCATGATCGACAGCCTGGAAGGTCTTCCCCTGTTCAAGAGGTTCAAGAACACGATGAACTTCCTGTTCGGAGGCTATGTCAGCGTGGGACCCGTGAATATCGGCCCCTATTACAACCTGTACAGCAGCAATACGGTCGAAGGATCGCGCTTCCGCCTGGGCCTGGCCACGAACCAGAAGCTGTTCAAGGACGTGCGCATCAGCGGCTACGGGGCCTACGGCACGAAGGACGAGCGGTTCAAGGGCTACGGCGACATATTCTGGATCACCAACCGCAAGCAGCGGACGTACTTGTTCGCCTCCTATCGCTACGACGTGGACCGCAGCAACAGCTATTACGACGTACAGGCGGGCGCCGACAATATCTTCGCCACTATCGCGCGCAAGGGCGGGGTGCCGTTCAAGCTGGCCTTTGCCAAGGAGGCCCGCTTCGAGTACGCGCAGGAATTCTACAATGGATTTTCGCATGAGGTCAGCCTGCGGCACCTGAATTTCACGCCTTACGCGCCCCTGCCAGACCGCAATATCTACCAGAACGAGGACGGGGCTCCGACAAGCTCATCCACCAGCGCGGAAATCGGCCTGCGGCTGCGTTACGCATTCAAGGAGGAGTTCGTCGAATCGCATTATTTCAGGCAGAGCCTGGGCTCGAAATATCCTATCGTCGAGGTCCGCGGCCGGCTCGGCGTCAAGGGTGTGCTGGGCGGCGCATACGAATACAAAAAGCTGAGCGTCTCCGTTTCGGATTACGTCAAGATCGCGCCGTTCGGACAGATCTATTACAACCTGTTCGCGGGGAAAGTGTTCGGGACATTGCCGTACAACCTGCTGGAAGTACACCCGGGAAATGAGAATTACTACTACAACCGCCTCGCGTTCAATATGATGGACCGCTACGAGTTCATCAGCGACCGCTTTGCCGGCTTCAATTTCGAGCATATGATCGGGGGCGGCATCTTCAATTACATCCCCTACGTAAAACGCGCGAAGCTGCGGCAGTTCTGGACTGCAAAAGGTATAATAGGCTCTTTGTCGCCGGAGAACCAGGCCCTGAATCTCAACAAGGGTTACCCGTTCAAGACCCTGGAAAATAATCCTTATATCGAGGTCGGGACGGGCATCGAGAATATCCTGCAGGTTTTCCGCATCGATTTCGTCTGGCGGGTCCTGCCGAAGCCGTTGCCGGGCGAGGAGCAGCGTAAGTATTTCGGGGTCTTCGGCAGCGTAAGGCTGCATTTCTGATACCCCGCTGCCTTTCAGGCGGCCGACTGGCCGATGATGTTCTCCTCGGAAACCCGGGCCCGCTTATAGCCGCGGCCGAAATCTGGGTTGGCCCGCTCGAAGATATGGAAGAGGTTATCCATCCGGTCGAGGGCGGCGCGGCCACGTATCATGATGCCCGGGATCCGGCTGCGGATCGCCTTGATATCGATAATCTCGCCGTCCGGGGTCTCCGCCAGGTGAACGTACGCATAGATCGCACCTGAGGCGGTTTCGAGGTCGTTGGGGTGTACGCCGTAATCGAGAAGCCGCATGGCAAAGGGGGCCGCGGCCTCGACGATCTGCAGCAGCTGGCAGGTCAGCTCCGACTCGGACAGGTGCAGGAGGGTACTTTTCGACGCATGCACCTTTACCAGCAACGCGTCGTTGCGGGTGTCGATGGCATAAGCCTTGACGCTTTTCGCAATGGCGGAGACGCGGCTGATGGCTGCCAGACGAAGCTCTTCGCGGTCCTTCATCACCGTGGCCTCCCGCTCTGCATTGTCCGCCAGGGCAGTCTCGGCATCGGTAATGCAAGTTTGCAATGCCATCCGGGCGTCGGCGAAGGGAATATTTTCTACCCAGACCGCCTCATGTTCGTCCAGGAAAGCCGCGACGGCTCTCCACATCCGGAAACGGCTCAGATCTTTCTGGTCCATGCTCGTTTTTTCTTATGAGTAAAATTAATTAACAGAATGCAAGATTATCGGTAATTCCGTTGCGGTGGAAGATCCATACAGCGAAAGGCTCGTTAACAGGGTTAAAGTGCTAAACGACTGTTGCACAATGGATACCCGTTTATCTTAAATTGTGATGCGCTTGTTATCCGAAATGAGATCCAATTAAGGAAATTATGAACCTGATGGATCCCGGTTTTATGAAAAGCGGTCGGGAAACAGGTTCCGGACAGGCGTTCCCGACTCTGCGGGAGCTTCGGCGCCCCGCGGAAAGAGCAGGTTCCGAAGACAAGATTCCGGGCGGCGGATCTGTCCCGGTGACGGCTGGGCGGCATCGAGGCCTAGCCCAGCCTGAAATACCAGCCTGCCAGCTCCATGCTCAGCGCAATGCCCAGGTGCACGATCACGCCGCCATAGATCGATTTCGTCCTGTAAGCGAGCACGCCGAGTATCATACCGCCGAAAAACGAGGAGATGCATTCGGCCAAGGGCTTGTCGAAATGGATGGCCACGTAAAATGCGCACATCGGCAGGATCGCCTTCCCGCCCACGATCCGCGCCAGCGGGATAATCAGGAACCCCCGGAAGAAGAACTCTGTCACCACGTAATCGAAGCTGTACACCACTTCGTACAGCATCGTCGCGCCCAGCCAATGCGGATCGTCCTGCGGGATATTCAGCCGCAATGCCCGCGGATAGGTCGACTGGAACGAGGGATCCCGGGCGGCCAGGAAAATCAGCGGGAGCATGATCCCGATCATGACGAAGTAGGGCCGGAGCACGACGCCTTTCGCATGAAACCCGTACAGCGGGCCGTTGCGGCGATCGGCCAGCAGCCAGTACAAGCCGATTGGAATGAACAGGAACACCAGCCCCGTAAGGTTGATGATCAGCTTATAGACCAGGGTGGTATAGACCAGCGGCACCGCCTGCGTTATGGCCGGGTAATCGGGGCGGTGCCAGGCGCGTAAGCTGAACAGCACGATACCCGCCGCGACCAGGGCCCAGAGCTTCCCGCTTCGCAGCCGCGGGTCCCGGTCGAGGGCCAGGAGCAGGAGCCAGGCACCCCCGTAAACGACTCCGTAGCCGGCGATGTATTTCAGCAGGCGGCTGAGAGTCGAGGGATCGGATTTGATCCAGTTGTCCTCAGAAAGAACACCGAAATTCACATACACCGCTCCCCCCAGGAATAGCAGCAATACCGCCAGGTAGCGATAGTCGAGGCTGTTGCGGAG
>JASLDA010000517.1 GCA_030151745.1 Chitinophagaceae bacterium
TGAATGGCAGGAGCGGAGCGTGCGCACATTCATCAACCGGGGAACGGCGACGGCCGCGGCTTACCGCTATGAACCCCGTTATGCCGCAGCGTTCCCCGAATGCTCGGATTACCTGAAAATGCCCGACTATAACCGCGATGGCGTACCGGACCTGGTGCATAAGGGGATCGGCGGCTTCGCGATCTACCGGGGATATTATAACGCCAACAAGGAGCTGAACTTTACCTTTTACAAGGACCTCCGTTTCATTTCCCCCGCATTCGGCGATATCAATGCCTATTCCCAGGCTTCGGACATCCCCGGGGTCGCCGATGTGGACGGGGACGGAGATATCGACTTTTTCGGGTATGACGTCCAGGGAGGGATCATAGGCTTCTACAAGAATTGCCAGGTTGAGCAAGGCAAGCCGAAGGACAGCATCGTCGTATGCAACCCGACCAGTTGCTGGGGACATATTTTCCAGAGCTTCGAGCGCACCTATACGTTGGGCATCGTGCCTACGCCCGGCTCTCCTACCTGCAATACCCTCGGCAATTTCGGCTGCAAGGGCTGCCCGGACGAGGGCCAGAAGGAAAGCCGCCACTCGGGGAACTGCATGCTGGTATTCGATTACGACGGCGACGGCGATATGGACCTCCTGGACGGCAATATCTCCTTTCCCGATCTCCAGCTCCTGATCAACGGACGCGCCCAGTACGGCGGCACCGACAGCATGATCCGGCAGGATACGATCTGGCAGAGCGGGGGCCACCGGCTGCAGCTGCCCAACTGGCCTTCGCCGAACCTGGCCGACTGGGACGGGGACGGCAAGAAAGACCTGATCATCACTCCGCACGACTTCAGCAGCGAAAACTACCGTTGCGTGCACCTGTACCGGAATACCGGCACGGCGGCCAGCCCGGTATTCACCTTCACCAGCGATACCGCGTTCGTGGATCAGAGCATCGATATGGGAGCCGCTTCCATCCCTGTCCTGTACGACTATAACAAGGATGGCCGCCTGGACCTTTTCGTCGGCTCGGCCGGTTATTACCAGCCCAACGGCACACTTCGCAGCAAGCTTGCCTATTACCAGAACAGCAAATCGGGCAGCACCACCACGCTGACGCTGATGGACCCGGATTTCGCGGGGCTGTTCGCGGACTCCGTTGCCGGGGCCGCCCCGGCATTCGGGGATCTCGACGGGGACGGGCTTGACGATATGGTGATCGGGCACACGGACGGGCGCCTGAGCTTCTACAGGAATACAGCGTCTGGCAAGAACGTGACGCCGCAATGGGTACAGGACGAGGTCCTGCTGCGCGATGCCAACGGAGATACGATAGATGTAGGCTACAGCGCCACACCTTATATCTACGACATAAATAAAGACGGGAAGGCCGACCTGCTGATCGGAAATCAGGCAGGACGCATCGTCTACTACCAGAACAACAGCACAGGCGGGCTCAGCCTGACGCTGATCACCAACAAGCTGGGCGATGTCAAGTCGGATCCCGACAATACCTTCTCCGGGTTTTCGACCATCTGGATCGGGAAAATGGACTATACTGGAACCGACTACCTGGTCATGGGCAACGACCTGGGGAATGTCGTTCGGTATACTGGGTTCCAAGACGGCAATGTCAGTGGGACCTATACCATGCTGAGCCGCCAGTATTCCGGGATCGACGCCGGTACCCGTTCCGCTGTGACGATCGGGGATATAGACGGGGACGGACTGCAGGAAATGGTGATCGGGAACGGCCTCGGCGGACTGTACATGTACAAGCGCGGTCCGCTGGTGGGCGTTCCGCTGGAGCCCCAGGGCGGAGCTTCCGGGCTCAGCCTGAGCCCCAATCCCGCCCGGAACGAAATACTGTTAAGCTGGACGCCTGCCGATTACCCGGGGATAGCTACGCTGAGTCTGTACAACGCGCTGGGGCAGGAGGTCAGGCGGCTTCCGCTCAGCGGGGCAGCCGGCGCATCCCGGATACCGCTGCAGGGGCTGGCGCCGGGCATCTATATATGCCGGCTGCACGGGGCGCTCCAGACCGGTACGGCGAGGTTGACCGTGATCGAATAGACTTGTTGATATTGTGATAATAAAATTAGGTTTTATCACTAACCATTCGTTAATTTTATCCGTCTACCAGGCTAATGCCAAAAGTATTTGCCTGGAGATGATGGAAATGACCTAAGGAAGCTGATTCCAGAGGACCGGGGCGTTTTGGTAATAGTCGGCACATACAATACGAAATAAATTTCACTGCGGCATTCTATGAAGAGAGTTTCTTTACTTGTCTGCTTCTTACTGGGAATTGCGTTACACGCCTTAGCTCAGGCGCCGGCTGCGCCGACGGTCACATCCAACAGCCCGGTCTGCGCCGGGGGGACGGTGACCATAACTGCAACCGCTACCGGTGTAACCAGCCCGAGCTTCGTCATGAACGGGCCTTTTGCCGGCTCACCGGTTACGAATACCACCGGCATCTTTTCCATAAGCAGCGCGACGACCGCCAATACGGGCAGCTATAGCGTGACTGTATCCGACGGGACCAATACATCTGCTGCAACTACGGTCAGCGTCACCGTAAACGCAGTCCCGACGATCAGCGTAGGGACTACCGTCATTCCGACCAACTGCCTGAATTCGGATGGCTCGATCCAGATCACCGGTCTGGACCCGACTACCCCCTACACCCTGAGCTACCTGCGGAACAGTACCGCCGTAACGCCTTTCTCCATCACCTCGACGGGAACAGGGACCTATCTTATCTCGGGCCTCCAAAGCGGCAGCTACACCGGCATTCGCGTACAGACGGCTGCCGGCTGTTTCTCCAACCAGGTTTCCACGAGCCTGACGCCCACGCCGCCCGCCCGTCCCCGCATCTCGGTAGCCACCGCGCCGGTTTGCCGCGACAGCACGCTCACCATGAACGTCGTATCCCCTGTACCGGGCACTATTTATAGCTGGCAAGGTCCCGCAGGCTACTCGGTGGCCAATAGTTCCGTGGTTTCCCGGACGAGTTTCGTTCCTGCTTTCAACGGCATCTATACGGTCACCGCAGTCGTCGGTGGCTGCGCATCCACACCGGACTCCGTCACTATCAACATGACTCCGCCCTCTGCGCGCCCGGTCCGGAACAATATCACCTACTGTCAATACGATGTGCCGGTGCCCATGACGGCGACGACCATCGCCGGCTATACCGTTACCTGGTATGACACCACAGGCGGTATACATGCGCTGAGCACGGCTCCGACACCCAACACGTCCATCCCCAAGATCACGATGTGGCTGGTGCGCCAGACCGCGCCGGGAGGATGCCCCAGCGACCCGGATTCCGTTTATGCCCGGGTACTTCCCAAGCCTCTCCCGCCGAGCGCCGCCAGCAATACGATCTACTATTGCCAATATGAGGTCGTCGGCCCGCTCGCCGTATCCGGCACCAATATCCGCTGGTTCACAACGCCGACCGGCGGCACCGGATCCAGCACCGCTCCCACTCCGGCGACACTGGTACCGGGTACATATAACTTCTACGCGTCCCAGACTACCGTG
>JASLDA010000028.1 GCA_030151745.1 Chitinophagaceae bacterium
GAATCGGCCACGCTGAAGCGCGCCCGGGGCGGAACGGCTGTTCACAGCGACCTGACGTTTCCCGACGTGATCGGCTTATCCTTAATCGGCCAATTCCGCTTGGCTAAGTGCATTTAAAAAATCACAAATTGCAAGCGCAGCGACGCAACACAAATCCACAAATCAGCCCTCAGAAGAGCGCACTATAAGCAGCGGATGTTTCCCAGCACAATTGCCTCACTGACGAATTGTCTAATTCCTAAAAGCTAAAGGCATTCACCAATTCACCAATTCACTAATCCACAAATTCACAAATCCTATTCAAGCTAAGTGAATTGACGAATTGCCTCATTGACGAATTGCCAAATTCCATACAGGCTAAGGGCATTCACCAATTCACAAATCCACCAATTCACAAATCCTGTTTAAGCTAAAGGAATTGACCAATTGCCTCATTGACGAATTGACGAATTGAATCACAGCCACCGCTCCAATTCATCCTTCGCCACGATGCTGAACACCTTCTTGCCCGTCGCCGTGTACTCCGGTTGCTGACAAGCGAAGAGCTCGTCGATCAGTGCGCGCATGGCTTCCTGGGTTGCGGGATTCTGGCTGTACGACAGCTTGCGGGCCATCACGCCGAACAGCTGTTGCTGGCGGCCTCCCGCCGCAGCTGGTGCGGCATGCTTGAGCTTGTCCAGGGCTTCTTCCAGCACACCCTGTTCTTCTCCGGCAGGCAGTCCCGGAGGCGTGCCCTGGATTACGAAAGTAGCCGCTCCGAAGGGCGCGATGTCGAAGCCGATCCGCTTCAGGTCCGGCAGGATCTCCAGCAGCAGCGCAGCGTCTGCCGGCGCCAATTCCACGCTCACCGGGAACAGTACCTGCTGTGCCGGCGTGTCGCCGCCCATCCATTGAGCTTCGAGCCGCTCGTGCCAGATGCGCTCTTTCGCGCGGCGCAGGTGCACCAGGAGCATCCCGCTTTTGACGGTCGTGATGAGCATCGATCCCTGCACGTTCAGCACGGGCTGTCCGCCGGACGCCGCTGCAGGTACGCTTTGCTGCTCGGGTTGGAACGTCATCTGCTCCGCGGAGGGAATCGAAGCCGGGATATCGGCCCAGTCCCGGGGCTCCGGCGCCGAGAGGCGGCTGAACGATTCCTTCCAGCGCTGGGCCTCGCCGCTGGGCGCGATGCGGTGCGCCTGGTTCGAGCTCGTAAACGAGTTGTACAGGTAGCCGCGCTCCGTTTCGGTGCGCTGCTCGGTCGTGTCGGGTAATTGCACGGAAGGCAGCGACTGGATCTCCGGGGCCAGCGTGAAATCCAGGCTCGGAGCGATGTTGAACCGGGCCAGCGCATGTTTGACCGCCGCCTGCAGATAGGCGTACATCAGCCGGTCGTCCTCGAACTTCACTTCCTGCTTGGTGGGGTGCACGTTCACATCCACGCGCGCCGGGTCGATCTCCAGGAACAGGACGTAGAAGGGGAACGAGTCTTTCGGGATCAGCTGGTCGAAGGCCGTCGTTACCGCGTGATGCAGGTAGGAGCTTCGGATATAGCGGTTGTTGATGAAGAAGAACTGGTTGCCTCGGGTCTTCATCGCGGCCTCGGGCTTACCGATAAAGCCGCGGATATTCAGCACATCGGCATCTTCATTCACCGGCACGAGGTTCTTTGCCACGCTGCCGCCCAAAAGGCCGACGACGCGGGTCTTGAGATTTCCCGGCTCCAGGTGCAATTGCTCCGAATCGTTATGCCAGAGCTGGAACGCGATCTCCGGGTAGGCCATCGACACCCGCGTGAACTCATCCATCACATGGCGGAACTCGGTGCTGTTGCTCTTCAGGAAATGCCGCCGCGCCGGCACATTGAAGAACAGGTTCTTGATCATCAGGTTCGTCCCGACAGTCGTTGCCGCAGGTTCCTGCAATTTGACTTCCGTGCCTTCGATCACGATGCGCGTACCGACGCCGGCATCGGCCTGGCAGGTGCGCATCTCCACCTGCGCGACAGCCGCTATCGAAGCCAGAGCCTCGCCCCGGAAGCCCATGGTGCGGATGCTGAACAGGTCGTTGATGTCGCGGATCTTGCTGGTGGCATGGCGCTCGAAGGCCATGCGCGCATCGGCCGGGCTCATACCCTTGCCGTTGTCGATGACCTGGATCAGCTCCTTGCCGGCATCGCGCAGGTGCAGCCGGATATCGGTAGCGCCGGCATCGATGGCATTTTCAAGCAGTTCCTTGACGGCCGAGGCAGGGCGCTGGATAACCTCGCCGGCGGCAATCTGGTTGGCGAGATGGTCGGAGAGCAGGTGAATGATATCGGGCACGGTGTCGTAAAGTTACGGCTCCCCGCGCGGCTTTCAGGGCTTCCGGGGGTTCTTTGTCACAGCCATGATAAGTGTCCGGTCGGCCATCACGGAGTCGATCATCCCCTCCGGGGGCCAGTCCCGCCGCCTGCCGATCGAATCGATGCCGCGGGTGAAGAAGATCGCGTAATCCCAGCGCAGGGAATCGCGCTGTTCATAGGCCGCGTGACGCACGGCGATCATCGGATCATATTCGTTCAGATAATATTTAACCTGCGGCGGGATATTGTTCAATACATACACCGAATCGCGCAATGGCTTCCTGAATGCCGGCTGGCGCAGCAGCTTGCCGCAGGCGAGCTCCGTGGCTTCGCCGTAATAGTCGGTTTCGAAGCGTCCTGCGGCACCGTTGATGCCGCCGGCGAGCGGGTTGAAATACAGATTTTCCAGAGGATGATTCAGCAGCATCCAGCCCAGCGGCTGCAGCAGGTTCAGGGCGATGAATACGGCAAAAAGCGCGCGCAGGCCTCTGTTCGGGCTCAGCTCGAGCAGGTCCGCTCCGGCTGCGGCGGCCAGTACCGCCAGGGGCGGGTAGATGAAATAGAACTGTCGCCAGCCGTCGTACACGGGCGAGCCTTTTATGATGGCGAACAGCGGGGGAAACAGCACCATCAGCAGGAAGATCACCCAGGGCAGGCGAATCTTCCCCGCCCGCAGCACCGGCGAGGCAACAAACAGCAGCAGCACGACCAGCGGTGCGGTAATACCGATCCACACCGGGATGTAGTGCCAGGGCGCTTCCCAGGTCGGGATGTCGCGCCCCAGGTAAAGCATGGTGACCGCCAGCCTGTAGTTGGAGAACGCGTCCAGGGCCCGGTACGTCATCAGCGGCAGGTTGTAGAACGCGATCGGCATGAATATGATACCCGCGCAGAACGCCGCCAGGCTCGACAATCCCAGTCCCAGCGTGAGCCTGGCCACGTAGCGGCGATCTTCGGACCAATACCGGCCGGCCATCCAGCCCCAGGCGGCCAGCAGGTAGACATTGAACATGAGCCCGCCGATCCGCACCCCGATCGCGAAAGCAAGGCCTAAGGCAAGCCCGGCGAACTCGCGGAAGTTCAGGCGGGGCGCGGATTTCAGAATGCGCAGCAGGTAATATGCCGCGATCGTCATGCCCATCGCGAAGGGAATATCCTTCGAGTTGTTCATGGCCGCCCCGATGAAGCGCGGGCTGCATGCCAGCATCCAGATGCAGATCAGCTCGGCCGCAGGTCCTGCAAGCAGCCTTGCGGATCTGCCGGCATGCGAGATGGCGATGAAGCCGCAGAGCGCGATCAGGAAATGCCGGAGATGGATCTCGTCCCACCAGGGCATCCAGTGGCTGAGATTGGTGCTGATGACGCCGAAGAGCCCGCCATAGTGGCTGAGGACGATATCTTCCTTATTGCCCGGCAGCAGGCCCAGAGCCCGGCAGAGGTACATGTAAGTGTCGTGACCGATGCGGATCTGCGCCGGCTCGTCGCCGCTCATGGAAAAGTCCTTGCTGAACCAGAGCATTGCACTGCCGATCAGAAACAGGCTGATACGGATGATCCAATCCATACGGTCCGGAACGGC
>JASLDA010000346.1 GCA_030151745.1 Chitinophagaceae bacterium
CCTGCAGCCTGCTCATGCTTATTGGAATGGCATTCGCGCCGCCGGCCCGGAGCCGGGCTTCGAACGAGGGGATCGTTTTCCTCCAGGAGCACGATCCCATACCTGCCGATGCAAAGCTGATTACCCAGCTGCATCTCAGCGCGCAGCGGTATTCCGACAGCTGCGCCTGGTTTGAGTTGCTTCTGAA
Source organism: Chitinophagaceae bacterium (assembly GCA_030151745.1). Taxonomy (GTDB): domain Bacteria; phylum Bacteroidota; class Bacteroidia; order Chitinophagales; family Chitinophagaceae; genus UBA1952. The sequence goes on from JASLDA010000346.1 coordinate 188, forward strand.
GGGATCCCGTATCGCTGCGTCCAACGGCGGTAACCTGGTAAAGATCCTGGAACGCAACGAGCACCGGGCCCAGGATTGCGATGCCGTGGAGCTCGCCGTGTACCGGGTGGAAAACCCCTGCGATGCCGATCGGGCATTTCGCTGGAGCCCGGGCCGGAAGCTGCGCTGGGACGATTTTCAGGGCGGCCGGAGAAGCGGCGCAAATGAACGGGTAGCCGCCGAAACCTCATGCGGCATCAATGTCGAGACCAGCCTCGCCCCGGCCACGGCACGGGCGCGGATCTATGTGTTCAATATCTTCGATAAGCGCCAGTCCTGGGTGCAGCAGGGCCTCGAATCGGAAGCGGTGCTCCGCCACGAGCAGGGGCATTGGGATCTCTGCGAGCTCTATACCCGCAAGATGCAGGCCCGTTTCGATGCCCTGACTATCCGAGGCTCGCACCTGAACGAGACGGTCACGAAGATCTTCGACCTGGTAGAGCGGGAATACCTGCAGCGCCAGCAGGCTTACGAGACGGAAACGGAGCACGGGACCGAGCCCGGTGCCCAGGCTCGCTGGGAGCAGCAGATCGCGGCAGAACTTGCTCGGAATTGACAGAAAGTGAATAAGCTGCGTCGCGCCAGGATGTAATTTCGGTCATGATTCTTCGCATTTCCGGCGCGCTTTTCCTGGTCTGCGCGCTGCAGACACTCGTATCGGCCCAACGTAGCGAGCCCGTGACGCTGAAAGTGCCGGCAGGAGTCATTCGCGGAACCCTGACAGTGCCGCCCTCGCCGGCCAGGCCGCCCCTGGCGGTGATCCTCTCGAGCTCGGGAGGCATAGACCGCGACGGCAATAACGGCATGATGGTGAATAACAACCTGAAGCTGCTCAGCGACAGTCTCTCGAAATATGGCATCGCCAGCCTCCGCTACGACAAGCGCGGCGTCGGTGCAAGCTCGGCGCTTACGGATGAAACCAGGCTTCGTTTTCCGGAATACGCGGATGATGTAAAGGCCTGGCTGCAATGGGCCCGCAAGCAAAACCGCTTCGCGAAGATCTTCATAGTCGGCCATGGCGAAGGGGCGCTGGTGGGTATGCTGGCAGCGCAGAAGACGCCGGTGAGCGGCGTTGTAGCCATCGGAGCCCCGGGCCGGCCGATCGACTCTTTGCTGCTGGAGCAGTTGAGCCGCCAGGGACTGAAGCCCGGACCGCTGGACACGACCCGGGAAATGTTCCGCGAGCTCCGCCAGACCGGCAAGGTCGCCGAAGTTCCGCCGGGACCTTTTTACATCACTATATTCCGGAAGGCGGTGCAGCCATACCTGGTTTCCTGGATGAAATACGACCCGGTTGTTGAAATTGCGCGCCTGCGTTGCCCGGTCCTGCTGGTGCAGGGCGACAACGACCTGCAGACGGACACGACCCAGATCCGCCTGCTCAGCGCCGCTTTGCCAGCAGCCAAGGCCGTCGTCATCCCGGGCATGAATCAGGTTTTCCGCCAGGCTCCCACCGATCCGGCGGAGAATATGGATACCTATTATACCGACACGCTGCCGCTCGACACGACCCTGGTCCGGACGGTCTCGGCGTTTATCAGGCAGGGCGGGGCTTCAAAATGACTGCCCGTACCTGCGGATCAGCGCAGGGGGCGTACCCGGTAGCCCGCATTCCGCAATAGCTGAAGCACACCGTCCTTACCGGGCAGGTGCCCGGCGCCGACCGCGAAAAATACAGATCCCTTACGCATATACCCCTCCATGCGCGGGATCCAGCGGCGGTTGCGGTCGCGCAGGAGCGCGTCGGTCTGTCCGCCCAGCATGGGGCTGCTTTCGATCATGCCTGCAAGCGAGTCCAGGTTTTGCTGCCGGAAGATGGCGACCAATTGCCGGAACTGCTGTTTCATGAATGCGAAGGAGTCGACCAGCTTCATGATTTCGGAGCCGCTGGTATCCGTATCCAGCATTTGCAGCAGGCTCAGCTGCTCGTCTACGGACTCGAGGCCCTCGAGCGGTTTCTTTGCCGTTGCGGCCTGCATTGCGATCCGGGCTTCATAGGAAGCCGGCATGGAGCAGGGCAGGAGCTTGCCCAGGAACATCAGCGGCAGCATCCCCGGATCGATCTCTTCCAAAGCCGTGGGATCGATACCGGCCGAATCGTTCGCAAATTTCGCGAACCGCTGGTAGTCGGCCGGCGCCAGGATCTCCTTCAGGGATTTGCCTGTATCGGGCCCTTTGAAGCCCTGCATCATCTTCTGCAGGGTTTGCGGATCGTCCATGTCGAGCTCCATGCAGACGCTGCGGGCCTTGCCCAGCGCCGAGTCCATGGCTGCGCTCCAGAGAAGATCCTCCGGGCAGAGCATATGAATGGTTCCCAGCACGTAAGACGGCGCCGGCAGCCCCTTGCCGGATATTTCCCAGAGCAGGGATCTGGAGCCGGTCTGAGCCGGGACATGATGCCAGACGAGCAGGACCGAAAGAAGCAGGTAAAGTCTGCGCATGGGAGATCACTCTAGGAACAGCGTTACGGCGGCAAGAGCCGCTCCGGCCAGCATCGCGCAGACCTTTTGCCAGGTGAGCATGTGCTGCCGGGTTCCGCTTTCGAAAAAAATCGTGGTCGAAATATGGATGAATGCCCCGGCGACCAGCGGGATCATGGAGGTCACCGCCTGCGAAATAAATAAATACCGCACACCCAGGTAAGTGGCCAGGATGGCGCTTATCGGCGTGATCATGGCGAATCCCGTGACGATCGCGAAGGTCCTGGAACGCGTAAACACCGTTTTCAGAAGCATGCCGAGAAGGATGGCTTCGGGGAGCTTATGCGCGCCTACCGCCAGGAACAGGGAGGGATTGGTGGCCTCGCTGCGGTAATTGAAGCCGAGCGGGAGCCCCTCCATGAATGCATGGATGCTCAGGCCGGCGATGATCGATATGGTCGGCAATCCGTGCCCGTCGCCGTGGATATGCGTGTGGCCGTGCTCTATGCCGTGCGTGGCGCGCTGGGTGAGCAACTGCAGGAAAAATCCCGCGAGCACGAGGATCCCGGCCCTTCCGGGAAGATCGCCGAACGTCTCGGGCAGTAAATGCAGGCAGGTGATGGCAAAAAGGAACGACCCGGAGAAGGCCAGCAGCAGGTGCATGCGGCGATCGTCCGGCGCTTTGAGAAACAAGGGAAATACGCCGCCGATGAGGGTGACAACGAACAGCAGCAGATTGGCAGGCAAATGCATATGAGCCGCTGCAAGTTAGGCGGATTTGACCGGAGCGCCGGATCAGGCTCCCTGATATGGGCATGGATTTTTTCCCCCGACTGTTGTAACTTTTTCTTTTTTCAAAAAGTAGTCATGGATTTCCTGAATCCCAATAAGCAGACAGGCATCGAACCGGGGCCCGGCAAGCTGCTGATCGCGGAGCCTTTCATGGCCGATCCGAACTTTGCACGTGCCGTGATTCTGATCTGCGAGCACGGTGAAGAGGGAACCGTCGGCTTCAGCCTGAACCGGCCGACCGATCATACGCTCGGAGACTTGCTGCCGGACCTTCATACGCCGCTGCTGCCGGTCTTCCAGGGCGGTCCCGTGCAGTTGGACACACTGCATATGCTGCACCGGAATCCCTTGGCGTTCGGAGGTACGGAGATCGCCGATGGCGTTTATTGGGGCGGCAGCTACGAGGCCCTGCAGGAATCCGTTTCGCACAACAGCTACCAGGCCCTGGATCTGCGCCTGTTTGTGGGCTATTCCGGCTGGGCCGCTGGGCAGCTGGAAAAGGAGATCAAGGAAGGCAGCTGGATCGTGGCCGATGTCTCCCAGGAGCTCATTTTCGAGACCGACCCCGACAGTCTCTGGCGCCGGGCCATCGAATCGCTGGGCCGTGAATTTGCCTATATGGTGAACATGCCCGTAAACCCGCAGCTGAATTAGAAGCCCCGGCCGGCGGCATCCGATCCCTTCAGGGCAAGCCGCCGCTGGAGCTTAGTAAGTAACTTCGGGCAATGATTTTCAAGCAGCCTTTGCTTGCCGCCGGGCTCCTGCTGGCGGGTTCCATTTTCGGCCTCTCCTGCACCCGCCGGTCCGACAAGACCGCGGCGGCGCCTGCATCCGATTCGGCGCAGTATTCCATCCGCGCATACGCCCGCGGGCAGATCGGCCTGCTGTACGATCAGCCCCTGACCCTGTACCGGGTCGTGCGCGAAGGAGACGTCGTGGATTCCAGCCTGCTTCCGATCACGCAGCTGAACTGGAAGGAGGTGATCCCGGCCTTCGTGCAAAGCGATATATCGGCACCCCGCTTCATAGGGCAATACCGGTTTTCGATAGCCGACGACAATCTTACGGCAACCCGCATCCTGAGCTACGAGGCGCTGCGGCCCGATTTATTTACCCGGCTCTTTCAGATCAATACCGATATCTCGAACCATATGGTGAAGAGCATCTATGTCGAAACGCGGAAGAGCGGGTTCTGGAAAAGCACCAGCCAGAAGCTGCTTTACGTGCCGAACCGGGTCATCCAGATCCAGGAGACGGACGATCCGCTGATCGGCGCCACCACGCAACGCAGGATCGAATACATCTTCCCGCGCGACGAAGGGGCCGGCGACGTGCATATTGTGGAGTAACGACTATGACGAAGGAAGAATTCAGTACCGTATCCGGCTCTATCCCGCATCAGCCGGGCTGCTATAAATATTACGACGCTCAGAATGAGCTGCTGTATGTCGGCAAGGCCAAGGACCTGCGCAAGCGCGTAGGCTCATATTTCAACAAGACGGTCGACAATTACAAGACCCGCCGGCTTGTCACGCTCATCGATCACATCGAATTCACGGTGACCGATACCGAGCACGACGCCTTCCTGCTGGAAAACAGCCTCATCAAGCATTACCAGCCCCGGTTCAATATCGACCTGAAAGACGATAAGACCTATCCCTACATCGTCATTAAGAAAGAGCATTTCCCCCGTGTGTTCCTGACCCGGCGCGTGATCCGGGACGGCTCGGAATACCTGGGGCCTTTCACCGGGGTATGGCGGGTCCGCGAGTTGCTGGACCTCATCAAGCAGAATATCCCGCTGCGGACCTGCAATCTCAACCTGGCGCCTTCGCAGATCGCAAGGGGGAAATACAAGGTTTGCCTGGAATACCACCTGGGAAATTGCAAGGGGCCCTGCGAAGGGCTGCAGGCGGAGAACGACTACCGGGAGGATATCCAGCACGTGAGGCATATCCTGAAGGGCAATACCGGGGAGGTCGTCCGCGCGCTGAAGACGCAGATGCTGGACCTTGCCGCCGCCATGGAATTCGAGAAGGCGGAAGTGCTGCGCCAGAAGATCGACGCGCTTTCCGACTTCCAGAGCAAGAGCACGGTCGTCAATCCCGCCCTGGGCAACCTGGACGTGGCAAGCGTGATCGTGGAAGACGGCCACGCCTTCGTCAACTACATGATGGTGAGCAACGGTAGCATCATCTACGCCCGCACCATGGATGTCGAGCGCAAGCTGGACGAGGAAGGCCCCGAGATCCTGGCCCTGGCCCTGGCGCGATTCCGCGAAATGTACAACAGCGTGGCCGTGGAAGTGATCGCGCCCTTCGAGATCGATCTGGCCGAAAACA
>JASLDA010000412.1 GCA_030151745.1 Chitinophagaceae bacterium
CATCTCCATCTTCGCCAGGGTCTTGTTGGGACCGGGGATCCAGGGCGACGACACCGGCACATCGGCAAAGGAATTATGGTTGCAGACGACGACGTAGTTCTGCCCTTTGCGGAAATGATGCTTGCCTTTCCTGGAAACGGGACAGCCGACGAGCGGCATGAAAATGCCCATCCAGAGCCGGAATATCGGGTGCATCGCCCTGGACCGCCGGGGCTCGTCCATCAGCGTCGTCATCCATATCGGGATGAAAACGATGAGCATGGTGATGGCGAACAGCAGCAGGGCGTAAGCGAAGTAGATGCGGCCGAGGATACGTTTGACAGGAGACATTAAGCGGAGAGGATCCGATTTGTGAATATGCGGATTTGCAGATGCAAAGGCAGGGCGAAGGTAATGTCATGTTTCATCCCTTCCAGATCTGGGTTGATCCAGATTCAAGGCCTGGCGAACATTCACAAATCCGCACATTCAGAAATTCACAAATACCTACGTTTCACCCGTTCCAGGTACAGGCCGTCCCTATTCCAGGCTCCGTCAGTCATTCACAAATCCGCACATTCACAAATTCTCAGATCGCGCCCTCGCCGTGGAACGGATACCGGTAATCTGTAACAGGTACCAGCGTCTCCTTAACGGTCCGTACGGAGAGCCAGCGGTACAGGTTCAGCACGGAACCGGCCTTGTCGTTGGTGCCGGAAGCCCGTGCGCCGCCGAAGGGCTGCTGCCCTACCACCGCGCCGGTCGGCTTGTCGTTGATGTAGAAGTTGCCCGCCGCGTTCACCAGGCGCTTGGTCATGGTCTCGATCGCGTAGCGGTCCTGGGAGAAGATCGCGCCGGTAAGAGCGTAGGGGCTGGTGCTGTCAACGACGTCCAGCGTCGCTTCCCACTGGTCGGCCTCGTAGGTATAGATCGTCAGCACGGGGCCGAAGAGCTCCTCGCACATGGTCACATATGACGGATCGGTGGTCTCGATGATGGTAGGCTCGATGAACCAGCCCTTGCTCTTATCGTAGTTGCCGCCGGCGATGATCTTCGCCTTCGCACCGTCGCCGTTCTTCACATCGTCGATGTACTTTGCCAGCTTGTCGAAGCTGCGCTCGTCGATCACGGCGTTGATGAAGTTCGTGAAATCGTCTACCGGGCCCATCTTCATGGTCTTCAGCTCGGCAACGAGCTTGTCCTTGATCTCCTGCGCCAGGTTGGACGGCAGGTAAGCGCGGGAAGCCGCGGAGCATTTCTGGCCCTGGTATTCAAAGGCGCCCCGGGCCAGGCCTGCGACTACCGCGTCGACCTGGGCGGAAGGATGCACGAACACGAAGTCCTTGCCCCCGGTCTCGCCCACGATGCGCGGGTAGCTCTTGTAACGGGCGATATTCTCGCCGATGCTCTTCCACATGCTCTGGAACACACCCGTAGAGCCGGTGAAGTGCACGCCGGCAAATTCGGGATGCTTATAGGAAACGTCACCGACGAGGGCGCCGGGAGGATAGATAAGGTTGATGACACCTGCCGGCAGCCCCGCTTCTATCAGGATCTCCATGAACACGGAAGCGCTGTACACCTGCGTATTCGCCGGCTTCCAGACCACCACGTTGCCGCACATCGCAGCGGAGGTCGGCAGGTTGCCGCCGATGGCCGTGAAGTTGAACGGGGTCACCGCCAGCACGAAGCCTTCCAGCGGACGGTATTCCATGCGGTTGTGCACGCCGGCCGGGGAGATCGGCTGCTGGTTGTAGATGCCGGTCAGGAAATGCACGTTGAAGCGCAGGAAGTCGATCAGCTCGCAGGCGCTGTCGATCTCGGCCTGGTAGGCGTTCTTGCTCTGTCCCAGCATGGTGGCGGCATTCATCTTCCAGCGGTATTTCCCGGCCAGCAGGTCCGCGGCCTTCAGGAAAATAGCGGCGCGGTGTTCCCAGGCCATTTCGCTCCAGGCCTGGCGCGCAGCCAGCGCAGCCCCGATGGCAGCGTTGATATGCGATTCGTCCGAGACGTGGAACTGGCCCAGCAGGTGCGCGGTCTCATGCGGGGGGCGGATTTCGATCGTCTTGCCGGAGCGGACTTCCTCGCCGTTGATATACATGGGAATATCGCGGGTAACGCTCTTCGCTTCCTTCAGTGCGGCCTGCAGGCTTTTGGCCTCCGGGCTGCCCGGGGCATAGTTCAGTACGGGCTCGTTCTTGGGTTCTGCGAAGTTGAAATAGGCGTTATGCATATAGATACGTTTCGTTTTTGAGGTGGCGCAAAGGTACGAGGACGAATGCGCCGATTCGTCAATTGGTCAATGCATGAAGCTTATACGGGAATCTGCGGATTGGTGGATGCCCGTCGGGAACAGGCTCAGCCCCTGTGCCGATTGCCGATTGCCGATTGCCGATTGCCAATTCGATACTAATCCGGCATTCCGACGCGAAACATCCGACTAAACTCTCCCCAAGGACCATTTCCGGTGAAAGACCCAGGCCACAAGCACGCCGATGAGCGCCCCCAGCAGGCTGCCGGCCAGCACGTCCATGGGATAATGCACGCCGACATAGATCTGCGCGTAGCCTACCAGCAGGGCCCAGCCCATCGGGACGGGCCAGAACCATTTGAGCCGGTGGTGAAAGGTGACGGCGCAGAAGGTGCCGAGCGCGAAATGATTCGTCGCGTGCGAGGAAGGGAAGCTCCACCCGCTGCTGCGCGGGACGATCAGGTGGACGTATTGCGCCAGCCGCGGGTCGTTGCAGGGACGCACGCGCTCGATCCAGTGCTTGAGAAAATGCCCGCTGCTGATATCGCCGAGCGCAAAGCAGATCAGGAAGCCGGCCAGCCAGATCCAGCCCCGCTTTCCGAAATTGGAAGGCATGAAGAGGAGCAGGAAAAGGTACCAGGGAGCCCAGAAGAACTGGTTCCGGATGTACGGCATCACGGCGTCCA
>JASLDA010000417.1 GCA_030151745.1 Chitinophagaceae bacterium
GCCGCCGCGGGTCTGGATGAATGCAAGCTCGGCGACGATCTATCCGCATGCGGAAACCTCTCCCCGGGACGAAAGCGTCACTGCCTTCGCCGACGATTTTTCCGTGCAGGTCTGCAAGTCCTGGGAAGCGGCGTTCGGGGAGAGCCGGACACCGGCGACGCGCAAGCTCATCCGTCGTATGGCGATCGTGCTCGGGCAGGGCGGCGTGCTGAAACCTTACGCCCGTCTTGCAAAGCTCGGGCTCGGCGGTCGGCAAGGCCGCGGAACCCAGATGTTCAGCTGGATCCATATCGACGATCTCGCGGACATTATCGAGTGGCTGACGAAGCGCGAAACCTCGCAAGGCGTTTACAATATCTCCGCGCCGCACGCCGTGAGCAATTCGGAGCTGATGGCGGAGATCCGCAGATGCCTCGGCATCCCCTTGGGATTGCCTGCCCCCGCCTGGCTGCTGCGCATCGGCGCGGCGCTGATCGGCACGGAGCCGGAGCTGCTGTTGAAAAGCCGTTGGGTGCTGCCCGGGAAGCTCATCCAGGAAGGCTACCGGTTCCGCTTCGGCCATATCGACGAAGCTCTTCACGACCTACTGGGCAGCGGCGCCGCGCAGCCCTCGGTACGGAGGTGACGGAGGGAGCCCGGGGTAATGAATTGAAGAAATCGATCTCCCCATTGTGGCCCGATGCTTTTGGCTGCATACATTCGAAAACACAAACCACAACACATGGTACGCAACGCAACCGCCGTATGGAACGGCTCCGGCAAGGAAGGCTCCGGCCATCTGAGCACTCAAAGCACGACGCTCAATAAGACCCAGTATTCCTTCAACAGCCGCTTTGCTGAAGGCGTGGGTACCAATCCCGAAGAACTGATGGCTGCCGCTCATGCCGGCTGCTTCAGCATGAAGCTGTCTTTCGAGCTCAACGCTGCCGGGTTCACGGCGGACGAGATCGAGACCCGCTGCGAAATCACGCTTGATCCCGCCAAGGGATCCATCACCAAGAGCGCGCTCAGGGTAAATGCAAAGGTTCCCGGGATCCAGGCGGACCAGTTCCAGCTGATCGCCGAGAAAGCCAAGAACGAATGCCCCGTAAGCAAGGCCTATGCCGCCATCGGCGACATCAGCATGGAAGCTACCCTGCAGTCATAATGACGGTATATCCGGTTTCAGAAACGGCCGCGGTTTTACCGCGGCCGTTTTTTCGCCCCATACCCTCGCATGGTCCGCGCACTCAGGACGCACGCCGGAACAGCACCCGGCTGCTCTTCCAGGCGTTCGCCGCATCCAGGACCTCGGCAAGTTGCGCCCATTCGGAGGGGGTATACATGGTCTCCCGGCAGCTGAGCACCAGGGATATCGTTATTATCTTATCGTCAAGGCCGGCCCGGACCTCGAACAGGCCGAATTCATTGCTGACGGTTTTATTCAGAGCTTCTATCCCCGCCGCAGAAAATCCGTCGGGAACCCGGATGGAGTAATTTCCGCGGTATGTATTGGCGAAGTTGAGATACGCGTTTTCCTGCCGCGTACGATGCTCCGGGCGGATTTCCGGCAGGTTGCGGATCAGCTCGCCGACCTGCAGCATAAAATTATTGCCTGCGGGACGGAGCAGCCCGTTCGCACGAAAGCGGGAACTGTACTGAAACTCCGGGTCGTTGTGCCGCGTGCCCGGGTTACGGATAACGGCCTGCTGCAGCTCCGTCAGCTCCGGGTAGACGAACAGCTTCGCTTCAGCCTCAAACCGGTCGCGCTGATCGCTGCGCATTTTCTCCAGCGCGGCATGGAGCTCGGCCCCGATGGTCCCCGGCTCCTTACGGTCGAGCGCTCTTTCCTCCAGGCTGCGGGTTTCGTTGTAAAACTGCCGTTCGTAGTTATAGAACTCCTCGATCGTCAGCAGCCGGTCCTGGATACCGTCCTTGCAATGACCGGTGAGCCGGGTCGTCCGTGCGATGCGCAAGCCGCTGCAATCCGTATCGGGCAAAAGCGACAGCTGTTCCTCGCGGACATTGTCCGCTGCATCCGTAAAGGGGATGGCGATGGGCCGGGTCTCATAATTGCTTCCCAGCACACTGCCGGCGTCCTTCGTATTGACGGCGATCGCATCGGGCACGCCCTCGATCTCCCGCAAGGTCGAAAATGCAGGGGCGTATATATGCTGCGCCCCGAACAGGATATTATGCTTCCCGGGTATGGCGGTCATCAGCATATAGTCGCGGCTGTTGATCACATCCTTCAGCGGCGGTTCTGATACAGGCGATGCTACTACCATCTCCGCTTTCAGATTGTGTATCTTGAAATACTCGCTCAGCATATAATGAAAGATGTCCGGGTCGAACAAGACCTGGTTGAGGTTGGCGATCGTCCTGGCGCCCCAGAAAGACGCGGCATTGAACAGGTAGTCGAACCGGTACATGTAATACAGACTTGCGGCGAAGCTGTCCAGGGCGAAATTGGTTCCGCTCTTGACGAGTGAATCGTAAAATGTGGCTACTCCCTTGCTTTTCTGCTGTACCATCGCACGGCCGAGCCGCAGAATATCGCGCTTCACCTGGCTCAGCCGGATCATCTCGTCCCATACGAAGCGGTCGGGAGCCGGATCCTGCGAAAGAGTTCCCGGCTTCCGGCGCGTGATCGAGGTATAGGGAGCGATGTCGCCGCGCATCACGTTCAGCTGCAGCATCGGGTACTCACGCTTGAGGCTGACGAAAGGCAGCCGGGAATTGAACCGCTGCAGGGAATCTGCGAAATAGCGCAGCCTCCAGCGCGCAGCTCCCGGGGACGAGGTATCGAAGGCCGGAGCGCCGTTGATATTGTGAAATTCGACCGCGAAATCCGGACCGGTCTCGCATTCGATCCGCCGGTTGAAAGTAGGTGCAGCGGTCTTGAGCATGAACTGGTAGCTGTAAATCCCGAAATTGGCAGGCTCCCCGTCCCATTCCCGCACCATGTAATAATCCAGCAGGTCGCCGGTCTGCAGATTCGGGACTGCCATCCGGACGCCTTGCCCGATCGAGTAACGGCGCCGGACTTCGTCCTCCTCCGGGTTGATCTCCGACACGCTGCCGTCGGCCTTGATCACCCGGACCCCGACGAATACACGGGTCTGCAGCGTACCGTAACCGGTATTGCGGGTATTGAACTGGTTGAAGGTCCCTTCCGACCAGGCCTTGACGGCAGCTTCGTCCTGCAGGGCAATGAGCTTCCGGCTGATCTCGCGGTATGTGATCCAGCCCCGCCTGCTTCCGGGGATCACCCCCGCCTGTATCGAGGTATAGTCAGCGAGCAGGACTTCGCTTTCCCGGCGATATGCATCCGGAACCGTACGCAGGTCGAATTCGGGAAAACGCATCGCCGCGATCTCGGCCCTGATGCGGGCGGCGGCTTCACGGTAGACCGTCAGCTGGTCTGTGCTTCCGGAAGAGCGGTAGGGGTAAAAGGCGAGCCAACATAGTAGCGCCCGGAAAATAAATCTCATCAGGGGTCGGGTTTATCTGTTATCTCAAAAATGCAGCTCGGGTTGCCGGCTGTAGAAGCTGCGCAGCTTGTCGAAATCTTCATTGACGGATAAAAAGCCAGAAGCCGGGATCACCAGATCCTCGGTCCAGTACCCGGCATGGTACAGCAGCGTATTTCCCCGCAGCTGCCAGCCGGCTGCCATGCCGTAGCCTTCACGGCGCAGCGCAACGGAATCGGGAAGCTGGTATTTCCCCGGCACAGCGGGCAGCGTAATGGCGAGCTCGAGCCGGCAGCTGATTTTGTAGCTGTGCTGGAAATCCACATGCCGCTTCGCCGTGTCGAAGCGGCCGATCGCGAGCTTCCGGTTATCGACATCCAGGTACACATCCTTGTCGAAGCTGCTCAGCGCATCCTTCTGCACTACATCATAGCTGATCGTCAGATCCCCCTCGCGATCGGAAAGATCGCTGGTCAGGATATCGGAAACCTCGTAGCCCGGTGTTTTGCCTGTGACGAAGATCTTCAGCGCGCGGTCCGTGTTGGTCTTGCCCAGCGCATGAAGGAGCGCCAGCAGCGCGTATTTGCTTTGTCCTTTCAGCGTATGTTTTACGGTTCCTTTCAGCAACCCGTTCTCCAGCCTCAACGTCCGCTGTTCCAGGTCGAGATTATCCGCCGATTTCCCCATGGGAAGCAGCTCCAGGCTGAAGGAGCTGCCGTTTTCACGTAGTACCTGTCTGCCCTGCACATCCTCGCGCAGGTCGCCGAACGCGATCCAGCTTGCAGTAGCGTCCAGGTAAACAGGCTTCCCATGATCCATCCAGGCCGCTATCATGTGATTATCGGCGTACATCGAATGCAGGCTGTGATCGTAGGGGCGGTCCATGGTGCCAACCCAGCAGTGCGCCGCCTCCATGCCCAGGCTACGGATCATGGATACGAGCAGCGTGCTCATTCCCTTGCAGTCGGCATATTTCTTCCGGATGATATTCGCAGCCTTATCCGGCTGAATGCCGGCAATGCCGTCTTCGAAAGCGATGTACCGGACATGCTCCTGCACCCAGCGATAGATGGCTTTGACCTTGTCGCGATCCGTATCGAAGCCCTTCGTCACTGCAGCCGCCAGGCTTGCCACGGCCGTATCCTTTGACGCAGCACTGTCCAGCAATCCCCGGTAATAAGCATA
>JASLDA010000418.1 GCA_030151745.1 Chitinophagaceae bacterium
CTCCGAGACGCTGCCCGATGCCAAGAAGGCCAGTGAGAAAGAGATCCGCGGCTATTTCGCCAAGGTCTACCCGACCATGGATGAAGAGCGTGTCTATACCAGCGACATGAAGAAGATGCTGAAATGGTTCGGTATCCTGAAGGGCGCGGACCTGCTCGACTTCTCCATATACAATCAGCAGGAAGAATCCGGCGCGGAAGCTGCCGGCACCGCCGAAGCCGAGGCGCAGCTCGCCGAGACCGCACAGGCCGGGGATACCGAAGCCGCGCTGGTAGAGGATGCCGGGAAGCCCGCGAAGAAGAGCCGCGCCAAGAAGGCAGTTGCCGAAGACGAAGGTGCCGAGAAGCCGGTCAAGAAGACCGCCGCAAAAAAGAAGGCGGAACCCGTTGCCGAAGGCGAAGAAGCTCCCAAGAAGGCCCGGGCCAAGAAGAAGGACGCAGAATAGTAAACCGACAGCCATTGATGATAAAAGCCGGACCCCAGGGGCCGGCTTTTATCTATGTTTCATATGTCATGTTTTGCGTCGGGAATTGCGAGCGCAAGAGTGTGAAGCAATACCTTTGCGGGCATTTTCCGAGATATATGGCTGTTACGAGGATGACTGCGCGGGCCGGGGCGCTGCTGGTATTTCTTTTTGTTGCAACCGGCCTTGCGGGGCTGCGGGCGCAAAGCCCCAAGCGGGAGTTCCGCGGGGCCTGGATCGCTACCGTGGGCAATATCGACTGGCCGCTGAAGCAGGGGCTTCCGGCAGAAGAGCAGCGCGCGAGCTTTATCCGCCGCCTGGACCAGATGCAGCGGCTGGGCCTCAATACCGTCATCGTACAGATCCGGCCCTCCGCAGATGCGTTCTATCTTTCCGCCATCGAGCCCTGGAGCCGCTATCTGACCGGGAAGCAGGGTGCGGCGCCGGAACCGTTTTACGATCCGCTGGAGTTCATGATCGCCGAGGCCCACAAGCGGCATATGGATTTCCACGCCTGGTTCAATCCCTTCCGGGCGCTCGTCGACAGCAAGAAAAATCCGAACCCGCCCGGCCATGTCACGCATCTCCATCCCGACTGGGTGGTGAGCTACGGCGGCAAGAGCTACCTGAATCCGGGCATCCCGGACGCCCGGGAGTATGTTACGGACGTTATCGTGGACGTGGTCAAGCGCTACGATATCGACGCGGTGCACCTTGACGATTATTTTTATCCCTACCGCATTGCCGGAGTTCCGTTCAACGATAACTATGCGTTCCAGAAATTCAACCCCGCCGGCATTCCTTCCCGGGACGACTGGAGGCGCAACAATGTCAGCGTTTTCATCCAGAACCTGAACAGCCGGATCAAAACGCTGAAACCCTATGTCAAGCTGGGTATCTCGCCCTTCGGCGTCTGGCGCAACAGCAGCATGGACACGGCCGGCTCTCCCACACGGGGCGGGCAGACAAACTACGACGACCTGTACGCGGACGTGCTGCTATGGATGCGGCAGGGCTGGATCGACTACCTGCTGCCGCAGCTGTATTGGGAGCACGGGCACCGCCTCGTAGCCTTCGAAGTGCTGATGCCCTGGTGGCGGGATCACAGCTACGGGCGCGGGATGTATTTCGGGCTGGGCCTTTACCGCATGCTTGGCACGCCTGCCGGAGCCTGGGCGGGCACCCGCGAGCTGCTGTCCCAGATCCGCGATACGCGGCAATTCGCGCCCGAGTCCGGCTATTCGCTTTACAGCCTTTCGAACCTGGACCGGATCGCCGCGCCTATCGACGACAGCCTCCGGGAATACGGCAGCCGCATTGCCTTCCTGCCACGGATGAAATGGCTGGATTCGATCCCGCCTGCTGCGCCCGTCGTCAAAGGCTCGCGCACGGCCTCGGGCTTTTTCCTCCAATGGACCGGGGAGAATCCTTCGGGAGAACTCATCCGGTACGCGGTCTACCGTTTTCCGAAAGGCGCGAAGATCGACCTGGACAATACGGAATACCTGCTGGCGCTCAGCGAAGCTCCCCAGTATATCGACGCCGGCTATTCCGAAGGCGCGAGCTACGTGGTGACGGCCCTGGACCGTCTCTGGAACGAGAGCGAGGCTAGCAATAAGGTGAAGTAGCGGAGCGCTTAGCTTCCGATTAGGTTGAATAGTTGAGTGGTTGAAAAGGCCGGCTCCGGAGTGCTGGCTTGCAATATCGCTTCGCTCTCCTGGTGTCCCGGCGCGGGCTCTGCGTCCTCCGCTGCTATTCCCTGACTGAGCCTCTGGCTTCCCTGCAGCTCTGCGTGAAACCGCTTCCCGACACGCCGATTGTCCCGTGTTTCGCAGGGGCAATCAGCGCCTGCAGCGCTCAACGTCGCTTCTTGACAGAATATGAGTCGCGCTTAGAAATCGAGCCCCATTGCTACGTAAATGATCGGCTTCTTGCGGCCGTCGATGTTCCAGGCGGCGTCCATGCGCATGAAATACCCGAGCAGGGTCGTGCGCAGGCCGGTGCCGTAGCCCATGGCCAGGCCTCCGTTTTCGAAGCGGCTGATATTCAGGGATACGGGGGTCTGCGGGTTTGCCAGCAGGTAGTTGCGCGAAGAGTTTGAAGCATTCGGGACCCAGCCGTTCCAGGCGGAGCCGGCGTCGGTGAAGCCTACCAGCTGCAGGTTGCGGAGCAGCGCAGACTGGATCGGGCGATTCAGTATGGTCGTCAGCACCGGGATCCGGAGCTCCAGGTTCGCCAGCGCATAGCTGTTGCCGTTGCGGGCGTTCTGCTCGTAGCCGCGGAGTGGGCTGACAAGAGCCTGGAAGGCATAGTTCTGGTCCTGTACGGACGGGGTATTGTTGCTTTGCGGCGAGAGCCAGCCATCGACGCCGCCCAGGAAGTACAGGATATGCTTGTCTCCTTCCGAATGCGCCGTTGCCAGGCGGAGCGCGAGAATGCTGTTCTTGTACAGCCGCTTGTAGTAGCGGAAGTCCGCGCCCAGGTTGTAAAATCCGCCTTTGTTGGACTTGCTCATCCCGTAGAGATACTCGCCGTACACCTTATAGCGGAAGCCTTCGCGGATATTGGTGACACGCACGAGGCTGTTGTCGAAGACATATTCCAGCCGGCTCATCAGCCAGTAGGTCTTGTTTTGGGGCACGGCCTGCAGGCTGAAGCTGTCGTTGGCCTTGAAGTCCAGCACGTCCTGGCGCAGGCCCAGGTTAAAGCCCAGCCGGCGGCGGCGATCGAAGGGATAGTTCAGGTTCCCCTGCAGCAGGTTGCTGGTGACCTTCCCCAGCATTTCGTCGTTGAACTGCATGCCCGAGCTCGAATCGACGAACGTCACGTTGTAGTTGTAGAAATTGGCCGTCCGCAGGTAGAGCAGCCCCCAGTCGATGCGGTTGGTGAAGTTCTGGTACTGCAGGAAGTAAGTCATTCCCGAGAAGTTTACCGGGAGCCGCACGCCTCCGGTGAACTTGTGGTTCTCCATCGCATCGTTCAGACTGATGCTGAGCAATCCACCCAGGGAGGGATTGGTATAGGTATTCCCCCGGATGGCGGCGCTCTGGTATTGTGTAAACAGAACCGTATTGTCAAGCCTGACCTGGAAGAAGTCCGGCTTGAACGACAGGCGGTAGGGCTGCGCCTTGAGCTTCAGGTAGGTGCTGTCTTTGACGAAAGGGTTCAGCATCATCGAGGTATCTGCCTGGCGGGCCGCTACCTGGGGGCGGCTGTCGGAGCGAAGGGTAGCGACGGTCGTGGTAGTATCGTCGTTGCTGAATTCGCTCTGGAACGTATTGCCGGAGCGCATCAGCGGCGCTCCCGGCGCCGCGCCGGGAGCGCCTTCCGTCATTGCCGGCAGGGGCTTGCGGTAGCTCGACGCGCGCAAGGTCGTCGGGCGCAGCGTTTTCGGCTCTACGGTCTCGCCGGGGATGAGCAGGGGGCGGAAGAATACCTTGTACTGGTCGCCCATCTGGATGACGTCCGCTACCTGCCGGGCCGCCGGGTTATATTGATGGTTCAGGATGCTGCTCGAATAGTTCGTCACCGGTACCGGCACTGCCGAGTCGTAGTTGTTTCCCTTGCGCACGAAGGTCACGACATACTTGTTGCGGATGCCGTTGGTATCCATCAGGAAGGCAAAATTGTCCGGGCCGTACTGGATGGGCTGGTCGATATGCCCGTTGGTGTTGTAGGAAAGCTGCAGCAGCACCGGGCTCATGGTTTTTGTATCGTAGAAATACAGGTTCATCGGTCCCGTGGGGAGCTGGTTTACGGCGGCAGGCACGTTCAGGTTCGGGGCCGGCCGGTTGCTCATGAACAGGATGCCGCGCCGGGATCCTCCGGAGATGAACTGGGGCTGCACATCGTCCCAGATATCGTTGGTGATCGGGGCAAGGCGCGAGCCTTTGATGGTGAACGAATACAGGTCGGTCTGGCTTTTCTTGATCGCGGAGAAGATGATCTGGTCATTGTCCTCGTTGAACGACATGCCGGTCACGCGGTCGAAGCGGTTGCCGGGGATGATGTAGTTCTCGATCCGGGCCTTCAGGGAGTTGTAGATGCGCAGCCGGGTTTCCTGGCCGCGGCGGTACATGATGGCCAGCTTGTAGCCGTTATTGCTCCAGGCCATCAGCGGGTAATCGGGGTCCACGGTCTGCTCGTTCCAGTCCTTCTTGCCCTCCGTGAGGATCAGCGAGCGCACTTGCTGATCCTGGGTGCGCTGGAGGTAGATCATGTATTCTCCCTCCTTGAAGACGCAGTACGCGACGTCGTTGCCGCGCGGGGACACGCGGAAGCTCTTCATCACTCCGCCGTTTTTCGGCAGCTTGATGGACAACAGGGCGCTGTCCGCGGGAGGCGTTTCCTGGAAGGCGCTGTCCAGGGCGAATGCTTCCTTGTAGAATGCCATGCATGAATCGTAAGCCGCCATGACCTTCATGCCGAGCGTATTCTTGACGCCCTGGTTCAGGCTGCTTTTCAGCTGGACCGCATACAGCAGGTTCTTGGTCATGTCGTCGCCGTAGCGGTCGGCGATGTATTTCCAGAAGGCCTTTCCGGCAAGTTCCGGCTTGCGCTCGGCGATTTTGAAGAATCCTTCGCGGGGATAGGCCTTCAGCTCATTCTTCCAGGCGCTTTCGGCCGCTGCGTCCCAGCCGTCCACGAGGTAGGCGATATAGCCCTGGGATACCCAGGGCGGCAGGTTCAGCAGCAGGCTGTTCTTTACGACCTCGCGGAAGTTCTCGCCGAACAGGGAGCGCTGCAGCACCACCTGGCTCATGCCGGCGCGGATCTGCCGGCGCAGGTCCGTATGCACGCCGTCGAAGTAGACCACGAGCTTGTCGCCGACGATGTCCACGGTGCCGGTAGCCACACCCTCGATCTGGCTGTCGAACTTCAGGCCGATATTGCTTTGGCGGTATTCGTCATAGCTGTTGTAAAGGACGATATTGAAGCGCTTGGGGAAGGTCCCGCTCATGCGGCGTTCCACCACCGCGATATCGCGCTCCGCCTGCTCGGCCACGTAGCGCGCAAGGGTAGATCCGTTGCGGTCATAATGGTAAATGCGGAAGTGCTTCGTATCGTAGAAGCGCCATTCAAACTTGCGGTACTGGACCCGGTTCTGGCCGAATACTTCGACATTGGCCTGCGCAGCGGCCGTTTCCGGGCGGAGGCCAAGGGCCAGTAGGAGCAATACGCAGCGTGTGATGGAACGGTATTGCAGAAGGAACGATTTGCTCATGTGTGTGGCGGCTAGACAGTACGGGGCGCTCGCGCTGGATCGGTCGCTGTAAGTTTGCATCCCAAGATAAGAAATGCCCGCAAATGCTCAAGCTTCAGTCCGCCGTTTTTAATGTCTTTCAGGAAAATACTTACCTGCTTACCAACGAGGCCGGCTCCTGCTGGATCGTCGATCCGGGGATGTCCGGGCCGGAGGAGCGGGACGCGATTACCGGATTCATCGCCGAAAACGGCCTGAGGCCGAAAGGCATTATCAATACGCATGCGCATATCGATCACATCCTGGGCGTGCAGGCCCTGAAATCGGAATACGGCATCCCCTTCGCGCTGCACCCGCTCGAAGGCCCCGTACTGGCCGCCGCCAAAGGCTCCGCCCAGATGTTCGGCATGGAGCTGGATGTTATTCCCCAGCCGGACCAGGTACTGGCGCACGGACAGCGGCTGGAGCTGGAAGGAGATATTCTCCAAGTTCGGCTGGCCCCGGGACACTCCCCGGGCTCGGTGATCCTCTACTACCCGGCGGGTGGCTGGGCGATCGGGGGAGACGTGCTCTTCGCGGGCGGTATCGGCCGAACCGACCTGCCCGGCGGAAACCACGGGACGCTTATCGGCAGCATCCGCGAGCAGGTGTTCACGCTGCCGGATGAGACGATCGTTTACCCAGGGCACGGGCCGGCGACGACGGTCGGGAAGGAGAAGGCGACGAATCCATTCCTTGCCTGAGCGCAGCAAGGCTTCTGAACCAAATCTTAAAACCGGTTGCGAGGGGGCATTTAACGCTGCTTTATCTAGGGCCTGCTGCTGGCTCGGGATAAATTCGTGTTTCAAAACAAAACCCCAAACAATGCGTATCGCAATGCTATGTGCGGCGTTTCTGGCAGCCTGCAGCTTCGGCCCGGGCGCCGCAGCCCAAACCCGGAACACGGACCGGGGTCCCAGGAAGGAAGAGAAAGTGGTTATCCGCAAGGACGGAAGCGACAAGACGGTAATAGAGATCCGTGACGGCGCGGTCTTCGTCAACGGCGACCAGGTGGCGTCCCTGAG
>JASLDA010000450.1 GCA_030151745.1 Chitinophagaceae bacterium
TTTCAATTGGATGTGATCATCATTGTCATGAGCGAAGAAAAGAACCGGCCTATCACAAAATCTGTAAGTCGGAACGTCCCCTGCTATCGTGTAAATCATATCATCAGGCTGCGAAGAGCGCTTACAATCCACATCGCTCCAATATTTGGTGTAGTCCGGGGTTTCATTATTTTCAAAAGAGCTTAGATAGCGTTCGAGAAAGTGAATTGCAGTTCTTATTCGCTCGGATGAAGTATCGGAGGCCGTTATCGCCAATGGCTGTCCAGGGCAATGAATGCTCAGCAGCAAAAACGCAAAAAGCAAGAAGACCTTCATAATTCAATATAGGAGAGTATTGAAACTAAGCCCTGCTATAGGGGCTCAGCCAAGTGGAAGATATTCTTTCCTTTTGACCGAATAATGATTGCATCCACGAAGGTTTCGGCGGAAGATGAGTTTTACAGCGTGAGCAGCGGAACAGCGCTGTTTATAATGATCAGTGAAAGCGGGTTTTCTCTACGACGGGCTTATGACCTCTATCGTGACAAAGATGAACAGGTCAGAGAATTATTCAAAAACATCGCGCGCAATTGCTCACGGCTGATAGAGCGGCCGCCCCACCCCACTGGCGCAAGTACGCGGCGCCGATGTGTAGCAAATCGTGCCTGTGCCAAAATTTTCAACGCTTGAATTGTAGACTCAATTTGCGTCTGAGTGAAGCAGCGGATCGAACCAACGAAAAGCAAGCCCGGCACAATGGCAATCCCGCAACTTTTCAGCATGATCCACAACTTTTCAGCATGATCCCAAGTTTTCGACTTGGTCCAGAACTATACTGCAAATCCTACTGCAAGCACAAAAAACAAAGGCGTCACGTAGGAACGTAACGCCTTGGCAATCAATAAGTGGAAGCACACGGGATCGAACCGCGGACCCTCTGCTTGTAAGGCAGATGCTCTAAACCAGCTGAGCTATGCTTCCAGTCGTTCTAAAAACTTATCCCTCCGTCCGCTTTGCTGCTGCTTGGCTGCCGTTGGGAGTGCAAATATACAGCGGCCATTCAAAACACCAACATCTACCTCAAAGATTTTTTATCGCTCTGCATTGAGGCGCCGTGCTGACGAATCGCCGAAGCTCCCCAGGGATATCCTATCCGCCCCCACCGCCGCCCCGGCTTCCTGCCGGACCGAAGCGCTGCCGCTGCCGCCAGATCGTGACGGTCTGCTTGATATAGCGGAACAGGTCGTACTCCTTCATGGCACGCAGGGCTTCGTACGAGGGCCGGAACTGGCGTGCATAGATCCTCAGGCTGTCGCCGCTCAGGCCGGTAAGGCTGGTGATCAGGCGGTCGTTGAAGGTATAGTCCACATACTTCTGGTGCTCCAGGAACTCGAACTCGTGCTGGAAGCGGATCAGGTTGCGGTTGTCGCGGCTCAGGGCCGTAAAGGGGCTCTGCACGGCTCTCCAGCCGGTCACGGGCTCGGTATTGAGCTGCTTCTTATAAAGGGTATGATACTTTATGCTGTCGCTCTGGAAATCGGTATGGAAGCTCCTCACCGCCACTCCGGGCAGCTCGTGGATGATGGTCTCGAGCGCCATGTTGTAATACTTGACTTCGTTGGTAACGACGCGCAGTCGCCCCACCTGGTAGCCCGGCTTGCGGAACTCGATGAGCTGCCCCACGGAGGCTTTCATGCTGAAGCTGCCGTCCGCCCCGGAGACCAGCTCCTGCCCGGTATGGATATTCGTGATCTGCACCTCCCCCAGCGGTCCGCCGCCGGCTGCGGCCTCGCGCACGATACCGTTAATGATCTGGGCGCCGCCCGGAACACAGGCGGCCAGCAAGAGGAAAAGCGTAGCGAAAATGCGCATGCAGGCGGTAAATTTAACGGCCGGCCGGGGCTTGTACCGCATGCCGGCAATAAAAATTGGTTAAAAGCGCGGCGCTATCTTTGGCCCCGCATGTACAAGGCCCTCCGCAAGATCCTGTTTCTGCAGGCTCCCGAAGCGATCCACTACCGCGCCATGGCAGCCCTGCAGAAGGCGTATAAATTCGCCCCGCTCCGCGCCATCCTCCGCAGCAGCTATACCGTCTCCGATCCCCGGCTCGAGCGCGAGCTCTGGGGCATCCGCTTCCCGAATCCCGTGGGACTCGGCGCCGGCTTCGACAAGGACGCGCGCTGGACCGACGAGCTGGCCATGCTGGGCTTCGGCTTCGTGGAGATCGGCACGCTCACTCCCCTCGGCCAGCCCGGCAACCCGAAGCCCCGCCTGTTCCGCCTCCCCGCCGATAAAGGGCTTATCAACCGCATGGGCTTCAACAACGGCGGCGCCGCGCAGGCTGCCGTGCGCCTGAAGCACCGGAAGGAGCGCATCATCATCGGTGGCAACATCGGCAAGAACAAGGACACGCCCAACGAGCAGGCAGCCTCCGATTACGAAGCAGCCTTCAAGGCCCTCCACGATACGGTCGACTATTTCGTCGTGAACGTCTCCTCGCCGAATACGCCCGGGCTGCGGGCCCTGCAGGACAAGGAGCCGCTCACCGCACTGCTGCGCCGGCTCAAGGAGCTGAACGCAGGCTACGCGAAGCCCAAGCCGATCCTGCTGAAGATAGCGCCGGACCTCACGGACGAGCAGCTGGACGATATCATCGGCATCGTGCGCGACACGAACCTGGACGGCATCGTCGCGACTAATACGACCATCGACCGCAGCAGCCTCGCCACTCCCTCCTCCGAGGTGGAAGCCATCGGCGCAGGCGGGCTCAGCGGGGCGCCGCTCCGGGATCGATCCACGGAAGTCGTGCGCTATATCTCCAGCAAAAGCGGCGGCAGCATCCCGATCATCGCCGTCGGCGGCATCTTCACGGCAGCCGATGCGCAGGAAAAACTGGACGCGGGGGCCAGCCTGGTACAGGTGTATACCGGCTTCATCTACGAAGGACCGGGCATCGCCAAGGCCATCTGCAAAGGCTTGCTCCGCTCCAATTAATTTTCGCCGCACACGGCACCTATCCAAACCATGAGTCACGAACTCTTCTCCGGGGCATCCCTGATCTCCCTGCTGACCCTGGCCCTGCTCGAGATCATCCTCGGCATCGACAATGTCATCTTCGTCTCCATCATCATGGGCCGCATGGCCCCGCAGGACCGCAGGAAGGCACGGCTGCTCTGGATGGTGTTCGGCATCGTCACCCGCATCCTCCTGCTGATGGCCCTGGGCTGGCTGCTGCAGCAAAAGGGCAAGCCGCTCTTTACCGTCCCCTTCGCCGACAAGCCCATCGACTTGGCCTCCCTGATCATGATCGGCGGGGGCATCTTCCTGCTGGTAAAGACCGTAGGCGAGATCCATCACAAGCTGGAAGGGGATGAAGACCTGCATGGGACGCAGGCAAAAAAAGGAGGCCGCGCCTTCGGTAAGCTCATGGCCCAGATCGTACTGGTGGATATGGTGTTCTCCTTCGACAGCGTGGTCACGGCCTCGGGAGTCGCGGAGCACCTGGAGATCATGATCGCGGCCGTAGTCCTTGCCATGATCGTGATGTTCTTCTTCTCGGAGCGCATAGCCAATTTCATCCACAGGCACCCCACCCTTAAAATGCTGGCCCTCTCGTTCCTCGTTATGATCGGGCTGGTGCTGGTAATCGAGGGCTGGGACCATGAAAAGGCCGAGGGCCTGCACCTGAAGAACTACGTGTATTTCGCCATGGCCTTCTCCTTCGCCGTCGAATTGCTGAACATGCGCCTGCGGAAGGGGACCGGCAAACCGGTGCAGCTGCGCGAGCCCGAAACCAGGGATATTCACGAGGCCGACAATGAGATAAATTTGCCCGGTGAATAAGCCTCTGCCCCGCTACGGGATGATCCTCGCCGCCTTTCTCGCCTGCCTTGCCGCACTGCAGCTCCCGGCCTGCAAAAGCAAACGCCCCGTCGAAAGCAACCCGGTCTACAGCCATCCCTCGATCCAGCCTTTGACCGAGGCCATCTACAAAGACAGCTCGCAGCCCGGTCCCTGGTACCAGCGGGGCCTGGCCCTGCACCGGCTCAAGGAAGACAGCCTGGCCCTGGAAGACTTGTACAAAGCGGCCCGCATCGACACGAACCGGGCGGAGTATGCCTCGGCCATCGGCGAGATCCTCTTCGACCACAAGGATCTCAACAACGCGATCAAATGGATGTACCGCGCGCTGCGCCATAATCCCCAGGATCCCCGGGCACGCCTGAAGGTGGCCAGGCTGGACCTGTTCCTGAAAGAATATCCCGCGGCATTCCTGGAGATCAACACCGTGCTGCGCCAGGACGCCTACAATCCCGAGGCATATTTCCTGAAAGGGCTGATCTACAAGGATATCAAGGATACGAACAAGGCCATCTCGTCCTTCCAGACCGCGATCAACGTCGCCCCGGACTACAAGGACGCCTATATACAGCTGGGTATGCTGTATAACGAGAAAGGCAGCGAATTGGGGGCACAGTACATGAACAATGCGTTCCGGCTCGACACCACCGATGTTTTTCCACTGTATGCGCTTGGAATGTTCTACCAGGAGAAAGGCCAGCTGGAGCAGGCCAAGGCCCAGTACACCCGCTGCCTGATGCACGACCCGCAATATGCAGATGCGCTTTTCGCGAACGGCTTCATCCTCATGCAGCAGGACAGCCTGGAAAAATCCCGCCGGCAGTTCGACCTGGTTACCAAGGTGAAGCCGACCGATCCGGCGGCGTATTACAACCGCGGCCTCTGCAGCGAGATGATGGGCCGCAAGGACGAAGCCGTCTCCGACTACCAGCAGGCCCTCACCTTCGATAAGGACTACGACAAGGCGAAGGAAGCCCTGCGCAGGCTGGGGCACAATAATTGACGCAATCCCTTTGCTCCCCCAGCCGCATGAACCATGAAAAATGAAAACATGAAGCATGGAACATCAAACATTAAACATCACACATCCCACATGGCAATCATAGCCCCCTCCCTGCTTTCCGCGAATTTCCTGCACCTGGAACGCGATATCCATATGATCAACGGCTCCGATGCAGGCTGGCTGCACTGCGACGTAATGGACGGGCGCTACGTACCGAATATATCCTTCGGCCTGCCTATCATCGCCGCCGCGAAAAAAGCCTCCAAGCTGCCGCTGGACGTGCACCTGATGATCGTGGAGCCGGAAAAGTACTTCGAGGCCTTCGCCAAGGCCGGGGCCGATTACCTGACGGTGCACCTGGAGGCCAGCCTGCACCTGCATCGCAGCGTACAGGCCATCAAGGCGCTCGGCATGAAGGCGGGGGTCTCCCTGAATCCCCACACCCCGGTTTCCCTGCTGGAAGACATCATCACCGAGCTGGACCTGGTGCTGATCATGAGCGTGAACCCGGGCTTCGGGGGACAGTCGTTCATCCCGCAAAGCCTGAAAAAGGTCGCGGCGCTGAAACAGCTGATCCATGGCACGGGCTCCAAGGCTCTGATCGAGGTGGACGGGGGCGTGACCCTGGAAAACGCGCCGTCCATCATAGCCGCCGGCGCCGACGTACTCGTGGCGGGCAATACCGTATTCTCCTCCGACGATCCGGTAGGAACGATCCATAAGCTGCATAAGGCCGGGTAGCCGGCGCACGTCGCCTGTCGGACTTGTGAATTTGCGGATTTGAGAATGCACCCAACGTGAAAGGGCGGCGGATCCTGGTCTGCCGCCCTTTTCGCTGAACCGGCTTCTCCCCTGCCCATTCAGCCTCCCGGAACTTCGCGCGCGCAAAACAGCAGGCATCATACCAAGGTTCTGCATTTTGAATTTCAAATTTTGCATTTTGACCCAGCCAGCCCATTCCGGGCTTTTACCTTCCCAAGGGTAATATCTTTACGTTTTCAACGTTTATCATCCGGCCTTACTGGCATGCTATGCGCCCGATCCTGACGCTTTTGCTTTTGTTGTTTAGTGCGGTTGCCGTCTCGGGGCAGAACGCCACCGTTTACGGAACTGTCCGGGACGCTTCCAGGAAGGTGCTTCCCGATGTCATCATAGGCATCGAGGGTTCTAACTCGGGCACCGCCACCGATCATAACGGCCGCTACCGGATCGAAGTTCCCTCGCAGAAGCGCGTCCATCTCATCTTCAGCTATGCCGGCCTGAGCATCCCCCGCGCCGTCGAGCTCGTGCCGGGACAGCAGCTGACCCTGGACCTCACGATGACCAGAAGCACGGAGCTGGATACCTTCGTCTTCAGGAAGATCCGGACACAGGAGATCGGAATGATACAGCTGGATCCGACGCTCGCGCCGCTGATCGCCGGTCCCAACGACGGCATCACCCAGCTGATCAAGCTGCAAGTGGGCTCCAATAACGAGGCGACGAACCAGTACAGCGTCCGGGGCGGCAACTACGACGAGAACCTGGTCTACGTAAACGACTTCGAGATCAACCGCCCGTACCTGATGCGCAGCGGGCAGCAGGAAGGCCTGAGCTTCGTGAATTCCGACCTGGTCCGGGACATCAGCTTTTCCGTCGGCGGCTTCCAGGCCAAGTACGGCGATAAGATGAGCTCGGTGCTGGACGTCACCTACAAGCGCCCCGCGAAATTCGCGGGCAGCGTCACGGCGTCCCTGCTGGGCGCCTCCCTCTCGCTGGAAGGCGCTTCGAAGAACCAGAAGTTCAGCTACCTCATCGGCGCGCGGCAGAAGAGCAACCAGTATTTCCTGCAAAGCCAGCCTACCACGGGCGTCTATAATCCCAGCTTCACCGATATCCAGGCCCTGGTCAATTACCGCTTCAATCCCCGCTGGGAACTGGAGATCATCGGCAACTATGCGCGCAACCGCTTTTCCCTGCAGCCAGAAGAAAGCGTGAGCTCCTTCGGCGTGATCGACCAGGCATACCAGCTGCGCGTCTTTTATGACGGCGCCGAGATCGACCAGTTCGATTCCCGCTTCGCAGGCATATCCCTCACCCACCGCCCCGGCCCCTCGAACGGGAAGCTGCGGCTGAAGCTCCTGGCATCCGGCTTCCAGACCGACGAGCGCGAGACCTACGACATTACCGGCGAATACCTGCTGGGCGCCCTGGAAACCGATCTCGGCAAGGAGAGCTTCGGGCAGATCAAGTACGCCATCGGCACCGGCGTGATCCAGAATTTCGCGCGGAACTATCTCAAGATAAACGTCGGTACTCTGTCGCATCGCGGCTGGTACGACGCGGGGCAGCATAAAATATCCTGGGGGCTGGACGCCAGCATCACCTCCATCAACGACCGCCTGCACCAATGGGAGCGCCGCGACAGCGCCGGTTTTACCCAGCCCTACAATCCGGACCTGATCACGATGCGCCGCTACATCGATACCCGCGCCGACCTGAACTATATGCGGTATTCGGCCTTCCTGCAGGACAATTTCAGCATCGGCTCCGACTCGAACCATATCGATATCTCCGCCGGCCTGCGCGTCCTTTACAGCGACCTCAACGGGGAGCTGGATGTGAGCCCCCGCGT
>JASLDA010000005.1 GCA_030151745.1 Chitinophagaceae bacterium
GGCGGAGACCGGGTATCGATGGGCAAAGGCAGGATTCATGGAAGGCCCGTCGGGCACTGGGCCTCCGATAAGAGCCTATCCTAAATCGATCGATGTCATCCAGAGCTTGTCGAAGGATAGCCCTCAGGTGTGGTTCGACGGAGCTCACCATGGCATGCCTCTAGTTTTGGGATAGGCGCTAAGTACAAATGACAAAGCCGCCGACCCGGTATGGGTCGGCGGCTTTAAGCGATGTGCGTCTGCAGGTCTTAGTATTTTACCAGCTTCTGCAGATAGCTCTGCCCGTTCAGCTCGGCGCGGAGCAGGTAGATCCCCGCAGGCAGACCGGAGAGCTTCAGGCGCTGCTCCGTCTTCCCCGCGGCCACGGCGAAATTCAGCTCGGTCAGGACCCGGCCGGAAAGATCTGTCAGCGTCGTCCTGCAGTTGCCCGAAGCCGAGGAAACGATGTGCAGGCTGAGCGTCTCGTCCTGCAGCGGGTTCGGGCTTATTGCAACGGCGTCGATCACCTGCTGCTTGCGGAGCTTTTCTATCGGCGAGTATGCAGATTCCGCACCGGGTGCCTGGATCTTCAGCCGGTAGTAGACCGTGCCCGCCGGCAGCGTCGGGAAGCTGATATCCTCGTAGCGGTACGTCTCCTCGCCCCGGCCGTTACCCGAAGCCGGCATGACGGAGGCGATAGCCGAGAATGTCTTCCCGTCCAGGCTGCGTTCCAGGATAAAGGGCAGCAGCGCCTGCTGCCGGGTAAGGCTCCAGCTCAGCGCCGCGGTACCGGTCTGGGTCAGCGAGGCATTGAACTGCAGCAGGCGGAGCTCCAGCGGGTTCCCCGTTACGGTGACCATACGCTCGTTCGCGGACAGCTGTGCGCAAAGGCCCCCGCTCTGGTTCTGAATTGCGGTCCGCAGGGCATCGAAAGACCCGCCGTTATAGGTCGTGGCCAGCGCGGAGCAGCCGCCGGACGAGGACAAGCCGTAGATCTCATAGCTGCCTGCCGGGTACGTGCTTGCAGAGGACAGGTCCGGGCTGCTCACCACGTCCGCCACGACGCCGGTGGCGCTCCGTACGATCGCATAGCAGTAATTGAACCCGGAGGGGGCCGGTATGCCTGTATAGATCGCTCCGCCCGCCGGAGGGGTCATATTCACGGTATAGGAGGACGGCAGGCTCGGCGTGCCGTTCCCGAAGCTGGAGATCAGCAGGATATACCGCTTGTTGGCGCAGAGACTTGCTGTTACGGAGCTGTTCAAGGTAACGGCGCCGGCGCCGGTTCCCAGCACGGCGCTCGAGGCGATGAAATTGGTGCAGGGGCTTTCGGGTGAATAGCTCTGCTCGTATACGCTCATCACCTTGCCCCCGGCGGAAGGGCTGAACGAGAATACGTAGCTGCCTGCGACCGTCGGGTATATGACCAGGGTATCGTAGTAGTTCGGGTTGCTCGGGCCGCTGCAGGAGCCTGTGTTCTGGTCGAAAAAGCTCAGGAACCCGCTGGCATCGCTGGTCGAGATAGAGCCGGTGATCGGTAGGGTGTAGGCTGTGCCGTAGTTGGGGGATTCGCTCAGGTTAAGCGTTGGCGAGCCTGCTGCCGCCGAGACGGGGGCGTCCGGCGAGAAGCTGCTGCCCTGGGCGCCGCAGGCGGAGCTGATGCTGATGTCTCCGCCGTTCACGTTGAAATACACATTACCGATCGATTCGATCATGAAGCGACCGCTGCAGGTAGGATAGTTCGGGACGGTGAAGGTTTCCGTGCCGTCGTTTGCCGTGCCGGCCAGGATCAGATACGGGAAGCTCAGTCCGCCGTCCGTGGAGAAGCGGATATTGATGTTCGGCATGGTCACGCAGGATGTGGCCGGGTTCCAGTTCAGGGTGACGGTATTCGTTCCGTTCGCGGTAAAGGAGGTGGCGGAGCTGAGGTTGGTAATGGAGAAAGGACCGCAGGACTGGGTCACGACGGCGACATCCCCATAGGCGGTCCGTCCTGCGCCGCTGTGGTTGTCACGGGCCGTGGCGCGGAAGTTCATAGTGCGGGCCACGCTGGGCAGCACCTCGTAAGCGCCGTTTGTCTTCCCCGCGAGCACTTCCAGCCGGGGAAAGTAGTGGCTGGAATATACCACCGGCGGGAACGAGCGGAAGTTGGGACCGCTGACGGCCGTGGGCTGGGGCGTCGTAGACGTTCCGGTTCCCCCGATCGGGTCCATCTGTTCCCAGGTATAGGTCAGCACATCCACGGCATCGGCGTCGCTGGCGGTGGCGTTCAGCCGGAAGGGGGTGCTGTTCGGGATGGAATAACTCGAAGCCGGCACCGAGATCACCGGGCTTGCATTCCCGGATGCGCTGGTAGCGGCGCAGCTGGCGCCGCCGCCTGTCAGTATGAAGCTCATTACCTGCGCAATGCTGTATGCATGGAAATAGTGATCGCTGTTGGTCTGGTATGCATTGCCGGTGCAGGTTCCTGCATAGGCCATGATGGTGGAGCCGCCGCCGGGCTCTACGCCCGAGGCCGGCGTGGTATTGCCCGAGCAGCCGCCGTTGTTGGAAGCCATCGTATGCGTGGCGCTGAACTGGTGGCCTATTTCGTGAGCTACCAGGTCATCCATGATGGGTCCCGAGGAGCCGGTGCTGAAGCTGCTGCTCAAGCCGCCCGCGGCGCGCCCCTTGTTGCCGCTGCATACGGCGCTCAGCTGGGCGAGACCGCCGCTCCAGCCGTAGCCGAATACCATACCTACGTCGAAGCCCGAGCTGCCTATATTGGTGGTCAGGGTGGTGTTCGCTTCGTTCAGCGTCGTGGACGAAGGGAAGGAAACTGTCGTATAAGGATCCGTCGTCGCATTGGTATAGATGACGCTGCTTGGGGCCGTGAGGTTCAGATGCACGTCGAAATCGCGCTCATACCGCAGATTCACGTTGTTTACGGTGGTCGTGACCAGGGCCTGGGCCGCGCTTACGGAACCGGCCCAGGTTGTGTACTCGCCGGTGGTGGAAACGGCGAAGGTGTAAGTGCGGAGCAGGTTGTCGCCCCCGGCTGTGGCCGATTTCCCGGCAACATCGGGCAGGCTCCCGGCATCCGGCTCGGCTGCAGTCCCGCATCTGGCTTGCCCCAGCTGCCGCTGCTCGGCCGCATTGTAGCTCAGGAGCCATTCGGGGCGGCCGGGAATCTCCGGACCGAAGTAGACTTGCTGACCGCCGGGAAGCTCCACCATGCCGGTCATTCCCAAAACCGAAAGCGTCAGCCGCATTTCCATATCCCCGAGCTGACCCCTGAAGGTCCGGATCTGAAGCTTAGTATCGGCATCCAGGAGCACGCTGGTCTCGATCAGCGGAAAAACGAAAGCCTGGCCGCCGGGAAATGGAATCGCGATGCTGTCCTGGCCTGAAACTATGTTGTTGATAGCGCTGCCTACCTGGGCGATATCCTGGTAATAGAGCGCAGAGTTCCGCAACAGGGGCGAGGCTGCATTCCGGGCCTGGGCCTGCGGCTGGAACAGCGTCAGGGTCCGGGCTGAAGCAGCCCCGGAACAACAGCAGAAAAATAGAAGAAGGAGGTAAAGGATTTTTCCCATATAATTCAAATTGTTTATGGTCGGATTTATTTGAATAAAAAAAACGAAGTATCCAATACCTTTCTGGATATCCCGGTAAAAGTGCGGGAAACTTGCGCCTTAGGCAAGCTGCAATTGTAAACCTGTTGTTATTGAAAATCGGCCTTATCCAAAACTTTGATTCTATATAAAATAGCTGCCAAGACTTTGACCGAAGGCGCGGCCGCAGCAGTTCACGATCTAAATGCAGGATAAAGCCCTCTCCGGACCCGGGGAAGGCCGGCCGGGTAGTGCAATGTTTTGATACTGCGCGATAAATAGAAAATCCGCCTCCCGGAGGGGGCGGATCTATCAGAGTCGTAAGCGGTAGAAGGAAAATCCTCTCCGTATGGGCTGCAGCTTTATGCGGTATCAGCCGAACTGCACCGAGGTCATGGTCAGCGATCCCCCGACGGCTTTGTCGTTGAAGAACTGCACGTCCTCGCCTTTGCCTTTGAGGCCCAGGGTATAAAGCAAGGGCCAGTAGTGATCCGGGGTCGGGATGGCCAGCTGGGCCTCCCGGCCCAGGCTTTCGTAGCGGATGAGCTTGTCATGGGATCCATTTCCGATCAGCTCCTTGAAGGTGGCGTTCATCTGCAGCGCCCAGTCGTAGCCGTAGGACTCCTCGTTGAGCTTGTCCCAGGCCACCATGCGCAGGTTATGCACCATATTCCCGCTGCCGATGATCAGCACGCCCTTGCGGCGCAGCTTGCCCAGCTCTTTCGCCAGGTCGTAGTGATATTGGGCGCCCTTGGTATAGTCGATGCTGAGCTGCAGCACGGGGATGCGGGCTTCAGGGTACATGTGGCGCACGACGGTCCAGGCTCCGTGATCCAGGCCCCAGTCGTGGTCGAGGGCCACCGGCGTCGATTTGAACAGGGCCGCGGTCTCCGCGGCCAGCGCGGGATCGCCGGGGGCCGGGTATTGCACGGCGAAGAGCTCCTTGGGGAAGCCGCCGAAATCGTGGATGGTTCGCGGATGCTCCATGGCCGTGACGCGTGTCCCCTGCGTCAGCCAGTGCGCGGAGACCACCAGCACGGCTGCGGGAACGGGGATCTTCTTCCCCAGCTCGGACCACTTGCGGCTGAATTCGTTGTCCTCTATACCGTTCATGGGAGAGCCGTGACCGATGAACAGGACCGGCATAAGCTCGCCGCGATCGTCCAGCGAGGCCGTGAATGCGTTGAAAGAAGATAGTGTGCTCATACCCAGGGCTCCGAAAAAGGATGTCTTTAGAAATGTCCGGCGTTGCATGGAATAGCTGTTTCGTTCGGACCGGTTTCAGATCCGGCCTCGCGGACGAGACCGATCCTGCATGTAAAACTAGCTCCGGTCCCGCGGCGGCGCATTGACATTTGATAAGAAATTGCCGGACGCTGCCTATACGTGCATTCGCCCCGTCGATACTCCTCAGCGGCTCAATTGCCTGCGGATGCGGCTGAGCGTTTCGGGGGTGACGCCGAGGTATGATGCCACCAGGTTCAGGGGGACCTGCTGCAGCAGGCCCGGGTGTTGCTCCAGCAGTGCCGTGTACCGTTCTTCGGCATTCAGGCCCAGGGTGCCGCCCAGGCGCCGCTGCAGGGCGACATAGGCATTTTGGTAGAGAATCCGCATGTACCGCTCATAGACCGGCAGCGTATCGAGCAGCCTGTTGTGATCCTCGACGCGGATAAGCAGGACCTCGCTGTCGCCGAGCGCCTCCACGTAGAGGGAGCTGGGTTCCCCCGTAAGCAGGCTGTACAGGTCGCCGATCCACCAGCCGGGAAAGGCGAACTGGATCACATGCTGGGTTCCCTTCGGATCTATGGAATAGGAGAAGAGCGCGCCGGTTTCGACGAAGGCCAGGCTGGAATTGACCTCGCCCTCGCGCAGAAGCTGTTGCCTGCGGACCAGCAATTTCGGCTGGATGCCTGCCGCGATCTTCGCTTCATCAAGCGGGCTCAGCCCGACTTTTTCCCGCAGCGATGCGAAAAAGCGCTCGTACATGAGCGGAAGATACAGCGCTAAGGGCAAGGGGCCGCGCTATTTCACTACCAGCCGCTGCACCGACCTCGTTCCCCGATCGGGAGTCGCTTCGATGAAATACACCCCGGCAGGCCAGCTTCCTACGTTCAGTACATGCCTGAACTCGGGTTTCGGATACTCCAGCATCACGCGCCCTGCCGCATCGTAAGCCCGGACACTATGCCTGGCATCGGCTTCCGAATAACATTCGACGCTTGCCGGGTTCGGGTAGAGCAGCGGAGCAGAGGCGCCGCCGGTCCGCGGTACGTTCAGAACGGATGCCCTGTTCGAGTAGATCGCGCCGCTATCCCCGACGATATATGCAATTGACTGGTCGCGCATCGCCACCGCGTTCAGGAGTTGAGCGGTCAGCTGACTCTCCGAAAAATTCCCGCCGTGCCAAAGGATGGTCCCGGAAATGCCCATATAGGAATGGCCGACCGCGATAAAGGAATCGCGCGGCGAGACGACCATACCCTTGAGATAAGGATAAGAGAACGTAAGCGTGCCGAAGTCGGCCGCCCAGGTACGGCCGGTGTCGTGGCTGACAAGGATAGCGCCTCCGGAGTTGTCGGAAGCCGCGATAATGGTTCTGTCGTTAAGGAACTTCAGCGTATGTATCGTTGAATCGACGCCCGTCTTCACGGTATCCCAGCTGAGGCCGCCGTTGAAGGTACGGTACACGTATCCCAGGTCGCCGCCGACAATGCCGGTATTGGTATTCCGGAAATCGATGGCATAGAGAAACTGGTGCGGATCTGTCGTGAAATATTGTCCCGTTCCCCAGGTTCCGGCGCTCAGCTTGACTACGTTGTTGCCGCTGAAGAAGGCCGAGCCGATCACGTAGCCGTTCTGCGCGTCGAAGAAGAAACTCCGGGACGCGGTCACGTTCCCGATATTCAGCGCATTCCAGGTCTTGCCGCTGTCCCCGGTCTGGTAGATGACGCCCTGATAGATAGGCTTGGCCTGGTTTCCCACTACGGCGAAGCCCGTAGCCGGGCTCAGGAAGTTGACATGAATGATATCCGGGGAGCTTGCGTTCAGCGTAATCCCGG